>JAFAHP010000308.1 GCA_019237175.1 Alphaproteobacteria bacterium | reverse complement strand
CGCCGTCAGGATAGAGCGGCTGACCGAACCCCGGCAGCGTCTCGTTGCGGGCCAGGCGGGCGGCCATCGCTGCCATCGGGTCGCCGCCGCGGATCAGTTCGTGCAGCAGCGCTTCCGCTTGCGCTGAAGCACCGCCATGACGTCGCCCGGACAACGCCGCGAGTGCCGCCGAAACCACGGCGTAGGGGGTGGCGCCGGTTGAGGCGACGCAGCGCGCGACAAAGGTCGAGGCGTTGAGCTCGTGATCGGCGAGCATCACCAGGCAACGCCGCACCAAATCCGCACCCGCCTCGTCGAGATGCCAGCTCGCGGCGAGCCGACGATGAAGCGGGCCGAAAACCGCCCCGGCGTCACCGACGCATATGGCGAGGGCGTCGAGGATCAGCCGCCCGGTCCGCACGATCCCGGCGCGGGTCAGATCGAGGGCTTCGAGGTCGATAGCCGACAAGCGGGCGAGGCAGAACTGGCACCGCTCGATCAGGCCCACCTCCTCGTCCCTGGCACGCTCCCACCGTTCCGCGGCGGGCCTCTGTCTCTCCCGGTGTGCGCGGACCCCCGCCCCTCCCTCCCCGGCACGCGGGGGAGGGTCAGGGAGCGAGCAGGCAGCGTCTTGCCAGAGCAGCGCCGCAACCTCTTCGAGCGTCGCGGTCTCGGCTAGAATGAGCGCATCGCGGCCGCGATAATAGAGCCGACCGTTTTCAATCAGGCAGATCGACGAGGTGATGACCGGGGTCAATTCTTCGGCGTTGCCGTGCGTCGCGCCAATCGGAGGATCGCGTAACGCATCGACCTCCGCGACGCGATACCGCCGCTGGCGGCTGCCCGGAACCGCGAGCGAGCGCAACCGGCCGCGGCTGACATAGGCGTACAGCGTGTCGAGCTTGATACCCAGACGGTCAGCAGCCTCGCGGGCAGTCAGTAGCATTGCTGTAGATTGATCCATTAAATCAAGGTTGACTCTCGGATGATCAACTGGTCGACTATCATATCATCAATCCAAAGAGGAACCGATGAGCCCCACCGCCAGCCTTGATCGGGCCGCACCACCCCACACCAAGCACAGCACGCCAACCGCGCACACGGCCGCGGCCACCTCCAACCGCCCCTCCGCCGCAGGCGGAGGCACCCCCGGACAATCGCCCGTCAGGGCGCGCGTTCCGGGGGTGGAGCGCGGGCTGCCATCATTGCCGGTGCTGCACCCGACGATCGGTGCACCGATTGTCGACATTCGCACTTTGCCCAGGGAACAAGGCTGCTATGCCTATGACCCGGCACTGGGTGAAACGGCGATCTGCCGCTCGGCGATCACCCATGTCGACGGCGACAACGGCGTGTTGCTTTATCGCGGTTATCCAATCGACGCAGTCGTCGAACACTGCAGTTTCCTCGAAACGGCGTGGCTTCTGCTGAATGGCGAGTTGCCGGATGCCGCCCAACTCGCTCAATTCACCCGCGACATCTCCCGGCACACGATGGTCAACGAGCAGGTCCATGCAATCTACCGCGGGTTTCGCCGTGATGCGCATCCGATGGCGGTGATGTGCGGCGTCGTCGGCGCCGTGGCGGCATTTTATCATGATGGCCTCGATATTTTCGATGCGCGCGATCGGGTGATTGCCTCGCATCGATTGATCGCCAAGATGCCGACAATCGCGGCAATGGCCTACAAATATTCGCAAGGACAGCCTTTTGCATATCCAAATAACGAGCTCGGCTATGCCGCAAACCTGCTCAACATGCTGTTTTCGGTGCCGTGCGAGCCGTATTCCGCCCCAGCGGTGGCGGTGAAGGCACTCGAAGCTTTGCTGATTATCCAGGCCGATCACGAACAGAATGCCTCGACCTCGGCAATGCGGCTGGTTGGTTCGACACGCGCCAACCCCTATGTCTGCACCGCAGCGGCGATCGCCGCTCTGTGGGGGCCATTGCACGGGGGCGCCAACGAGGCGGTATTGCGGACATTGGAGGAGATCGGCACAGCCGACCGCATTCCCGAAATGCTGCGCCGCGCCAAGGACAAGAACGACCCTTACCGGCTGATGGGCTTTGGCCATCGCGTCTACAAGAGCTACGACCCGCGCGCCAAGGTGCTGCGCCCATTGTGCCATCAGCTGTTGCAAGCCCTCGGTCAGCGCGACGATCCGCTGTTGCGATTGGCCATCGAGCTCGAGCGGGTGGTATTGGAGGACGATTATTTCATCGAGCGCAAGCTTTACCCCAATGTCGATTTCTATTCCGGCATCATTTATCGCGCCCTGGGTCTGCCGCCGGTAATGTTCACCCCGGTTTTTGCGGTGGCGCGCACGGTCGGTTGGGTTGCGCACTGGAACGAGATGATCACCGACCCCGAGACCCGCATCTTTCGCCCGCGCCAACTCTATCAGGGCCCGACGGAGCGCCCGCTCCCGGCGATCGCCGAGCGCCGCAGTTACCCGCCGCTCGTCGGGTAGCGCCGTTTTTCTACCCTCTCCTCTTTGCAATCTCCGGATCGAGACAAAAAGGGCAGGGTTGGCGAAGGGTGCGCAAGAAGCCGGATCGAGACCGAAATTGCCGGATCTCCATTGTCGTCCGGGCGCCGGCCACGCCCCATCCCTCCGCCGCTCGGATGTTTCAAACGGTGGCAGTGTCACACCGCTCGTCATCCGCTCGCGCCGCGGAAGCATGGGCCCAGCCTTCCGCCGGGGTGAGAGAAAATGCGCGGCGAGGGGCTTTCGCCGAGATACAGCGGGCGGCCCGATCAAAATTTCGCGAGCCGCCTGATTTAGAGAAAGAACATCCAAAGTAAAGGGTTATCGCACTGGCGCGCTGCTCGCTCCTGCCACATCTTTGCCGGAGGCATCGGAGAATTCACATGCGTCTGAAGTGTCTGGCCCTCGCCTGTTGCCTGTTGTTGTCGGTGCCCGTTATCGCCAGCGCCAATGGCGGGCCGATGGGCGGTCATGCCGGGTTCGCCGCAGGCCGTTCCTTCGCTCCGGGACCACCGTGGTCGGGCCGCCCCGGCTGGCAGCGTGGCGCTGTACACGTGAACCGGTTTTCGTGGCGTACCGGCCGTTGGTGGCGCGGCATCCGCGGCCGCCGGTTCGGCTGGTGG
>JAFAHP010000147.1 GCA_019237175.1 Alphaproteobacteria bacterium | reverse complement strand
TGCTCGCCCCGATTGAAGACATAGACGTTGTCGTTCTTGTCGACGCCGACCCCGCCGACCTCCTTGAGCGACCAGCCTTCCGGCAGTTTTGCCCAGTCGGCGATGACACGGTATTTGAATTCGCCCTCTCCGAGGATCATCTGAGATCTCCTCTCGTCGTGAGGTTTTGATCAGCGTCAAAAATCCCGATCCCGCCGCCAAAACGCACCGCCGCGGTCATTCTTCTGGCATCCCGGCCTTGCGCAGGCCGGCGAAAAAAGTGTCCTCGAGCATAGCGCGGACCTTTGGCACGCCGAGATGTCCGAGCTCCTTCAAACGGGAAATACTCGAATAACGCCC
Source organism: Alphaproteobacteria bacterium (assembly GCA_019237175.1). GTDB lineage: Bacteria > Pseudomonadota > Alphaproteobacteria > ATCC43930 > CGMCC-115725 > AP-15. The sequence goes on along the minus strand of JAFAHP010000147.1, from coordinate 2,681 downwards.
GTCGCGGTTCAGCAATCGCGCTTGCCCGAGTTCAGAACGGGCGCGCTCGATTTCGCCGTCGAGGGCACAGGCGGAGGCGAGCCATGCGTGAATGGTCGGTAAGCCCGAATTGGCGCTGCAGGTCTTCTCGAGCCACGCGAGCGCCTCCCTGCTCCGTGCTTGCACCAGATGCGTCCGCCCGATGCCGAAATACCAATTCGCTACCTCGGGATTATCGGGACTGATCTGGATGGCTTGCATCGCAAGTGGGATCGCGTCTTCGACAGAACCGGTCCAGAGCTTGCCATCGCTGAGGTAGGCATACAATCCCGGCCAATCGGGGTTCATCGCGCTCGCCGTCTCGTATTCGAGAAGAGCCTCCTTGTATTGCCCTTGTGCGCGTAGCACCTGACCTTTTGCAAGATGAGTAAACGCGCGGCGCGGCGATGCCGCCAGGACCCGGGCGGCCAACTCCGCCGCACGGGCGATGTCGGCCGCCGGTGCATCGGCCACTTCATCGAGCGCCCGCTGCACGAGCGTGTGCGCCAGCCAGCCCTGCGCTTCCGCGGAATGCGGATCCAGTGCGAGTGCGCGCTCGAATAGGCTGACAACGTTCGCCCAATTCTGACGATCCATTGGTTTGAATTGGAGAGCCCGTCCTTGAAAAATATATTTGTATGCGTCGGGATCCTCGGTCGGCCGCGACGCTTCGGTGCAGATCAACTCGGTATAAAGCCCGACCGCGGCCCGCTTTGTGATCCCGTCCTGGGCCCCGAACAGGTCACCGGCATCGCAATCAAAGCGCTCCGCCCACAGATGCATGTCGGTCTGAGCGTCGATCAGCTGGGCATTGACGCGGACGTGATTGGCCGAGGGATGGATGCTCCCCTCCAATATATAACGAACGCCTAGCTCGCGGCCGATCTGCTTCGCGGCGACCGGCCTGTTCCGATAGGTCGACGCGGTGCTCCGTGAAATCACGCGCATACCGGTGAACCGCGACAGATCGGTCGTCAAATCGTCAGTGATCCGCTCCGCGAAACATTGGTGACCGGGATTGTCGCTAAGAGTCTTAAACGGCAGCACGACCAGCGACAGGTGTGGCGCGACGATGGACTGTGGGGTCGAGTCCACGGGTGCAAGGCGGACAAACGTCGAGCGGCGATCCGCGGCCGGGTGCGCCACCTCTGCGACAAAGCGATAGCCCCGGCGGGCAACCGTCTGAATGCAGCTCCGGTTCGCGCGCCCGCGATCGAGCACCCGGCGAAGCGCCCAGATCTGAGTGGGCAAATTGCTGTCTCCGACGGTCATTCCTGGCCAGACGGCGGACAGGATCTCTTCCCTTGAGACGAGATCTCCACGCCGCCTTACCAACAGGATGAGGAGATCGAGTGCGCGCGCGCCGGTCGCTACCGGAACGAAGCTACCGGCGTCATCGCGGTGGAAGAGGCCGCCGGCCCCGCGGTCGAGGCGAAAGCCTTCGAAAAGAAAAATTTCTTCGGCGGCGCGTGCGTCCATTGTTCCGCCCCTCCCCGGCCGCGAGCGAGGCCGGCCATCAACCGGGGGTCGCGCTTAACGTGAGCCTGCCGTGCATTCTGCGCTTTTTGAGAACAATTGAGAACAATTGATTTTGTGCCTGAGGTATTGCCGCCAAAGATGCCGGTGTCTCGCGAACAGCAGACACCGGGAGGATCGAACATGAAGTTCAGGCCACTAGCGAAGTTGCTCGTAATCTCTGGCGCAGCAATGTGTTTTGGCGCCGTGCCGGTGCTCGCCGACGGCCAAGAATGCCGCCACGTCGGCGGCGGCATTCTGACCAATTTTCTCGACGCGAAGACCTGCGGGCCGGGAACGGGTCTGTGCACCGACGGCACCGCTACCGGCGACCTGAGTGGCGCGGTAGGGGTAGCGGTCCTGAGCGAAAGTGGAAATGTGTTGCACAACCATCACCATTGGGTGACAGCATCGGGCGACACGATTACATTCAAGGACGCGGATCTGACTTTGTTGGCGAACGTCAATGGTCAGTATCTCGGTAATTATCTCAACGGCGTCACGATAACGGGCGGGACCGGCGGATTTGAGGGTGCGCAAGGGATTTTGTATTCGGTCTTTGGCGCGATCGACCTTAACAAAGGCCAGCTGACATTGCGCTACGAGGGGGCGGTGTGCTTTGAGCACGTGCCGCCGCCGTGACTCAGCACCGCATGACCGAGTATTTGGCGGCAGTCGATTTCGACTTCCGCAAGGCCACCACGGGGGTCGCACAGCATCGTCGAGTCTCAGCCTGCCCCTAAAGCCGGGGTTCGGGTTCTGCCTCGGCTCTTGATGCGAGGTTTTCGATCAGGTGGTATCATTTGCCCCCCCTCACCCTCCCCTCTCCCTCACATTGGGTTGACCATCGCCCACAAGTGGCTCTGGGCACAGTCATCCAGTGCGGTAGGGCGGAAAAGCGGAGCGCATTCCGCCGATTTGGGCTCACCACGCTCCCGTTGCTGGGCACGATCATCGAGGCGTTCACAAAGAGCGACAACCTGAAATCGGCAACAACGGCAGGGCCGAACGATGGCGGAATGCCCCCCGAACGCCCGCCCCATGGGCGGCCGTGCAGGGGTTTTCCGCCCTACAAGCGCATTGTCCAATGCAGACTTGTGGGAAATGATCAGCACATTGGGGGGAGAGGATGAGAATGAGAATGGTTG
>JAFAHP010000138.1 GCA_019237175.1 Alphaproteobacteria bacterium | reverse complement strand
ACCAGCGGCGTCCCCGGCCAATGAGACCGGTTGCCGGGAGGATAGCCGGGCCGGCGCGAGCCTCGTCCATTCACCGTGAAGTCCAGCAGCGCCGGACCGTTGAGCGGAACGCTGGCCACCATCTGCGACAGGTCGATGTGCTGGCCTTGGCCGGTCATATTGCGATGGTAGAGGCCGGTCAGTGCGCACATGGCCCCATACATGCCGCCGGTATCGTCCATGTAGGACCAGCCCCATCCGGCCGGCGGCTTGTCGGGCAGACCGGAGATGTATGTCAGCCCCGAGACCGCCTGCGCGACCGGACCAAATGTCGTGTAGTGGTGATGCCGGCCGGTATGGCCGTAGCCGGACATCGATACATACACGATATCCGGTTTGATCTTGCACTGCTCCTGATAGCCGAGGCCCCAGTTCTGCAATACCCGGGAGCTGAAATTTTCGATCACGATGTCGGAAATGGCGATCAGCCGCTTCACGATCTCCAGGCCTTTGGCGCTGCGCACATTCAGACTGAGGCTCTTCTTGTTGACATTCGTGTCGTTGAAGTTTCCCGAGGTGTTCAGATTGACCTCGAGCTTGTGCGGCGTGGTGGTGCTCGGCAGCCGGCCGCGCTCATTCTCGGGCCATTCGATTTTGATGATCTCCGCACCAAAAGCCCCGAGCCAGCGCGTCGCCCACGGTCCGGCCCGCACCCAGCTGAAATCGACGACGCGGATGTTTTCAAGGGCTCGCGGACGTGACATGGCGTGGTTCCCCTGCTGTGGCCGAACCTTGCGGCCTGCCAAAGACAATGCGGACAAAGCGGAGCATCAGCAATGCGGCGAGCCCGAACGGTATGCAGCAGAACATATACACCGCGGTGACGGCGTTGCCGACCGCCCCGGGCTCGGTCGCGCCGCCGAGCCCGGCCATATTCGCCACGACCCCGGCGATCGCCGCCCCGAACGCGGTGCCTATCGAGCGTACCGAGGTCAGGGCGGATGCCGTGCTACGATGTTCGGCGGCATCCACGCTGTCCATCGCCCGGGAGACGAGATGCACATTGTAAACGCCGATGCCGATCCCCATCACGAAGGCGCTCAAGGTCATCAGGGTGAGCCCGGGCAGTAGAGCCACCGCCGTCAGAGAGGCGAGCCCGGTCGTGGCGATGATCGGCCCGGATGTGAGGGCCAGGCGCTCACGCTTCCCCGACCACCCCGAAACGGTGAAGGTGGCGGCGGTCCAACCCATCGATATGACGATGCTGAGAAAGTTGATCACCACCGGCGACACCTGATGCACGACCTGCAGCAGCAAGGGCAGGAACAACGTCACCGAGGTCTGCGTCATGCCGTGCAATGCCAGGATCCACAGCGCCAGCCCGATCGGGGCGTTAACCGACAACGCGTGCCGCGGGAAGAGATTGTCGGCGGCTCGCCGGTCGATCCAGAAGGTCAGCCCGATAAGCGCCATCGCCGCCAAAATCAGAAGGACGCGGGATGCCAACCCCGGCACCGATCCGCTGGCCCGCGACGCAGCACGCCGGCCGCCAATGTTCCAAATCGGAGAAACGGCACCCCGGAAAAGCGCATGCGTTCGGCGTCGCGGCTGATCCGGTCCGGGATCTTCCAATAGGCGAGGCCGGCAAAGATCAGCATCAGCGGCGCCATGATCCAAAACGAGCCGCGCCACCAATCCATCGCGGCGAAGACGCCGCCGACGATCGGTCCGCTCAGATGGCAGGCCGTAAACATGCCTTGCGAGATCGCGATGATGCGCGTGCGCAAGCGTTGCTCGAACACGCTCGCGATCAGCGCCATGCCGCTCCCCGAGACGAGCCCGCCTGCCCACCCCTGCACCCCGCGCGCGACGATCAGGGCGCCGATGTTTGGCGCCATCGCACAGCCTGCCGTACCGAGCGCGAAGACCCCGGCGGCGAGCGTATAGGTGCGCCGCGCGCCCAGATGCCCCCACGCCGTGCCGGTCGAGGCGCCGCCGACGATCGCGCCGATCGTGTAGAGCATTGCCGCCCAGGTGTAGAAGCTCGCCCCGCCGATATCGCGAACGATGGTCGGCATGATGATCGCGATGACCAGCATCTGCGTGGCGTTCATCGCGATGCCGCCGATTATCAGCGCCGAATAGAGCCCGAGCCCGTTGCGGAAAATCTCGCTCCATGAGCCCTTGGCGATGGCAGCCTCGACCGTCGCGCTATGCATAGGCGGGAGATAACCGAAGATGCCCACCGCCTGATGCCGTAATTTTAGGCATCAGCCGCGCGCGT
>JAFAHP010000041.1 GCA_019237175.1 Alphaproteobacteria bacterium | reverse complement strand
TCGCGGGATCACGGTGCCGCTCGTCCCCGGCATCCTGCCGGTAACAAATTACGCGCAGGTCAAGAAGTTTAGCGCGAACTGCGGTGCCTCAATCCCGGTTTGGATGGAAGCGCAATTTTCCGGGCTCGACGACGATCCCGATACCCGTCGGCTTGTCGCTGCCTCGATCGCCGGCGAGCAATGCCGGCGGCTTCACGCCGAAGGCGTCCACGAGTTTCATTTTTATACATTGAATCGCGCCGATCTGATCGTTGCAATCTGCCATCTGCTGGGAGTTCGCGCGAAGAAGCCGGCGGCGGCGGGATGAGGCGCTTTCCCTGCCGACGCCCGTCAATTGCTCCCCCTCACCCTCCCGCTGCGCGGGTCCCTCCCTCTCCCCGCCTGCGGGGAGAGGGCTGGGGTGAGGGGCCTCGCCTCGAGGCGGGTAGATGACTCATTTTCTCGATTTTCTCGCCGATCGCGTCGTGCTGTGCGACGGTGCGATGGGAACCCAGGTGCAGGCGCGCAATCTCGACATCGCCCGCGATTTTCTGGGCAATGAGAATTGCACCGAGATCGTCTGTGAGAGCCGTCCCGATCTGATCCGTGAAATTCATCGCGGCTACCTCGCCGCTGGTTGCGACGCGACCCAGACCAACAGCTTTGGCGGCTCGCCGATCACTTTGGGCGAGTTCGGGCTGGCCGATCGTGCTTTTGCGTTGAATCGGCGGTCCGCCGAGATCGCCCGCGAAGTGCTCGCCGAATTTGCTCATGACGGCCGCCCGCGCTTTGTGTTGGGCTCGGTTGGACCGGGAACTCGTTTGCCCTCGCTCGGCCATATCGGTTACCAGGAGCTGGAAGACGCGCTGACCATCCAATGCGCTGGGCTGATCGCCGGCGGGGTCGACGCGATCATTATCGAAACGTGCCAGGACCCGCTGCAGATCAAGGCTGCGGTCAACGGCGCCAAACGGGCCCGCGACGACGTCCACAGCGATGCGCCGATCCTGATCCAGGTCACGGTCGAGACGACCGGTAGCCTGCTGGTCGGCGCCGATATCGCCGCCGCGGCGACGATCGTCGAGGCGCTCGATGTGCCGATGATCGGTCTCAACTGCGCCACCGGCCCGCGTGAAATGGCCGAACACGTCAAGTGGCTCGGCGAAAATTGGCCGCGGCTGATCTCGGTGCAGCCCAATGCCGGCTTGCCCGAGCTGGTCGGCGGTCGTGCGCAATATCCGCTTGGCGCGGCGGAATTGGCGCAATGGCTCGAGCGATTTGTCGTCGAAGACGGCGTCAATATGATCGGCGGCTGCTGCGGCACGGACGTCGCGCATATTGCGGCGCTGGACGCGATGCTGCGGCGCGTCGGGAGCGACCGGCGTCGGCCGGTTCCGCGCCCCCGGCGCGTCAGCTGGACGCCGGCGGTCGCCTCGCTCTACAGCCAAGTGCCATTACGCCAGGAAAACGCCTGGTTGTCGATCGGCGAGCGCTGCAATGCCAACGGCTCACGCAAATTCCGCCAGTTGCAGGAGGCGGGCGACTGGGACGGCTGTGTCGAGATGGCGCGCGAGCAGGTCAAGGAAGGCTCGCACACCCTCGATTTGTGCACCGCCTTTGTCGGCCGCGACGAAGTCGCCGATATGAGCGAAGCAGTCAGCCGCCTGCGCGGAGCGGTCAACGCGCCGCTGGTTGTCGACTCGACCGAATACCCGGTACTCACCGCCGCATTGAAGCTGTATGGCGGCAAACCGATCATCAATTCGATCAATTTCGAGGATGGCGAAGAGGCTGCCGCCAAGCGGCTACAACTGGCGCGCCGCTTTGGCGCCGCTGTGATCGCCTTGACCATCGACGAGACCGGCATGGCGAAGGAGGCTCCGCACAAAGTCCAAATCGCCCGCCGGCTCTTCGATTTTGCCTGCAACAGGCACGGCTTGCCGCCCTGCGATCTGTTGTTCGATCCACTAACCTTTACGATTTGCACCGGCAACCAGGACGACCGCCGGCTCGGTCTTGATACCTTGGAGGCGATCGAAAAGATTGCCCAGGCGATGCCGGAGTGCCAAATCGTCCTCGGCCTCTCCAACATCTCGTTCGGGCTCAACCCTCCGGCGCGGCAAATCTTGAACTCGGTCTTTCTCGACCACGCGCTGCGGCGCGGTCTGACCGGGGCGATCGTTCATTTCTCGAGGATCATTCCGTTGCACCGCATCCCGCCCGAGGAAGCGCAGGTCGCCGAGGATCTGATCTTCGATCGCCGCCGAGACGGCTACGACCCGCTGCAGTCCTTCATCGCGTTGTTCGAGAACCGCACCGCCGGAAAGGCCGAGAAGAGAGATCGCGCTCAAAGCCTCGAAGACCGGCTCGCCCAGCGCATTGTCGACGGTGACCGCCAGGGTCTCGAGGCCGATTTGAATCTTGCAATGGAGCGGTGGCAGCCGCTCGACATCATCAATGACATTTTACTGTCGGGCATGAAGACCGTCGGTGAGCTGTTTGGCGCGGGCAAGATGCAGCTGCCCTTTGTCCTGCAATCGGCGGAAACGATGAAGACCGCCGTTGGCTTTCTGGAGCCGCATATGGAGCGGGTCGAGGGCCGGGAGAAAGGCACGGTCGTTCTCGCGACCGTGCGCGGCGATGTTCACGACATCGGCAAGAACCTCGTCGACATCATCCTGACCAACAACGGCTATCGGGTCATCAACCTTGGCATCAAGCAGCCGATCGGCACCATCCTGGAAGCGGCGGCGCGGCACAAGGCCGATGCCGTCGGCATGTCGGGGCTGTTGGTCAAATCGACCGTGGTCATGCGCGAGAACCTTGAGGAGATGAGCCGTCAGGGTCTCGACCTGCCGGTCATGCTCGGCGGTGCTGCCCTGACCCGGCGCTACGTCGAAGAAGATTGCCTCAAGGCTTACGCCGCCGGCCGCGTCGCTTACGCCCGCGACGCCTTCGACGGGCTGGCATTGATGAACAAAATCGCCGCGGGCGAATTCGACAGCCATCTGGCGGAAATCCGGGCGCGCAACGATCACCGGCCGGTCGGCCGCACCCGCCAGCCCGGCAGCAGCGCCGGAGCGCGGCCGCTGCGACCGGTCGATCTCGACGAGATCCGGCTGCGCCGCACCGAGTTGGCCCGCAGCGCCGCGGTGCCGCAGCCGCCGTTCTGGGGGCCGCGCGCAATTACCAGCCTGTCGCCGAAAGCGGTGGTCCCGTACCTGAACGAGCGCATGCTCTACCAATTTCAGTGGGGCTATCGAAAGGATGGCAAATCGCTTGCCGAATATCGCGAATGGGCCAAAGGCGAATTACGGCCGATCCTGGCGCGGATGCTCGAAATCGCGATCCGCGAACAGATCCTGGCGCCGCAAGCCGCTTACGGCTATTGGCCCTGTGCGGCCGAAGGTAACGATGTGATCCTCTTCACCGCCGACCACTCTCGCGAGATGGCCCGCTTTTCATTCCCGCGCCAGCGCAAGGAAGGCGGGCTGTGCATCGCCGATTTTTTCCGCGACGTCGATGCCGGCGAGCGCGACGTGATTGGCCTGCAGGTCGTAACAATGGGCCGCCGCGCGTCCGACGCCGCCCGCGAATGGTTCGCCGATAACCGCTACCAGGACTACCTTTACCTGCATGGGCTGTCGGTCGAGATGGCCGAGGCCTTGGCTGAATACGTGCACCGCCGCATTCGCGCAGAATTGGGCTTTACCGCTGAGGAGGCGCGCGATCCCGAGGCAATGCTGGCGCAAGGGTACCGCGGCAGCCGCTTTTCGTTCGGCTATCCCGCCTGCCCGAACCTCGCCGACCAGAAGCAGCTGCTCGGCTTGTTACACGCCGACGAGATCGGCGTCATGCTGTCCGAAGAAGACCAGCTCGAGCCCGAGCAATCGACCTCGGCGATCGTCGTCCACCACCCGCAGGCCAAATATTTCACAGTCTGACCTGCCGGCGCCGAGTCCCGGAGGTGTCCTACAGCGGGGGGACTTAGGCACCATTCGCAGTCGCGTCCCAAGGAGCGCAGCGGCAATTTCAGTTTTTATAAGAGAATTGCGAAGCTCAGGTGGACAGCGTTAATCTTAACAAAAAAGCAAACGGCCGCGCCGCAATTCTCTTTTTCCGAAAATTGGGCTAAGTTCGCGCTGCGGGCGCTTCGCCGGTCAATGGCAAATGTCGAACGGCCCGACACCGGGTGTTACGGCCGCGAATCCCAACAAATCAGATGGGGAGAGTAATGAACTCAGCACGCAAATTATTGCTGGCTCTGGCTGGCCTTGCTTTTTCCGCATTCGCGCTGCCGGCGCTGGCCGATGGCGTCGGGTACGGGCCTTGCGCCGGGCTGCCGAGTTGGGGCGCGTTGCAATCGATGCTCGCGGCCTCGGTCGGTTTATCAGGCAACAATGGTCTTGGGTTCAACATGTGGGGCACGATCGTCGCCAATGACGGGACGGTCTGCGCCGTTGCGTTTTCGGGCAGCAATTACACCAGCCAATGGCTCGGCAGCCGCGTGATCTCGGCGCAAAAGGCCAACACCGCCAACGATTTCAGCCTGAGCAACGGAGCCCCTCCGGGCGGCAGTTTGTTTCCGACGGGTCTTGCTCTGTCGACCGCCAATCTCTATTCGGCGGTCCAGCCAGGCGGCAGCCTTTACGGCCTGCAGCATAGCAATCCGGTCGATCCTGAAATCGCCTATCAGGGCAATGCGGCGGCGTACGGCACGGCTTATGACCCGCTGGTCGGCCAGCGGGTGGGCGGGGTCAACGTGTTTGGCGGGGGGCTCGCGCTTTATAAAAGCGGCGGCATCAAAGTGGGCGCAGTCGGGGTTAGCGGCGATACCTCATGCACCGACCATTTTGTCGCCTGGCATGTGCGCAACAAACTCGGGTTCGACCATCTGGGAACTCTCGGCGTCGTGCCCGGTGCCGATGCCGCGCACCCCGACAACATCATCTACGACATCACGCCGACCCCCAATGGCGGCCTGTTAGACCCGAATGGAACGTTGAGCAAGAGCGCCAACGGTTTTGGCCATCCGACCTGTGTCAACCCGACCGCCGCCCCAAATACTTTGCCGAACGTATCAAATCCCTGATCGCGACGCAGCGGCGGAGGCGCAGCGGCGCCTCCGCCGCCGGCGAGTCTACGGGCGGGGATTTGATCGCTTGCGCCACCCGCAATCATGTAGTTGCCACAGTTGTCTCATAGGATCGCGTAAGTGATTATCTTGAGATAACGTGCGAAATGTTCTGAAGAAGTGAAGAGAGCGCCTGATCTCAGCCTGATAAAACAGGTAAAACAGGCCCGGCATAAAACGATCTTCCCTTGACGATTTATGAACGTTGGTCTTGTTCAGACTGCTCATGCAGAGGTTGGCGCTAAAGACGTGGACCACTGGGACGAGCCCACCAGTGACAACTGCACGCAGAGGCAGCCGAGTGCGAGGTGGTGCGGCAGTACGGGGGATGCTATCTCCTGCGGGTCACCCGTCGCGAGGAGCAAATGGATAACATTCTCGAAAGCTTGGACGAAAAGCGCAAAGCCGCGCACGCGGGGGGTGGAGCGGCGCGCATCGAGGCTCAGCACCGCCGCGGCAAACTGACGGCGCGCGAGCGGGTGGAACTGCTGCTCGATACCGACTCCTTTGAGGAATGGGACACGTTTGTCGAGCATCGCAGCCACGATTTCGGCATCGATCGCCACCGCATTCCCGGTGACGGCGTTGTTACCGGCTATGGCACGGTCAATGGCCGGCTCGTCTTTGTGTTCAGCCAGGATTTCACCGTGTTCGGCGGCTCGCTCAGCGAGGCGCATGCCGAAAAAATGTGCAAGATCATGGATCAGGCGATCAATATCGGGGCGCCGGTGGTGGGGCTCAACGATTCCGGAGGGGCGCGCATTCAGGACGGGGTCGCCTCACTGGCCGGCTATGCCGAGGTGTTTGAGCGCAATGTGCTCGCCTCCGGCGTGATCCCGCAAGTGTCGCTGATCATGGGCCCGTGCGCCGGAGGAGCCGTGTATTCGCCGGCGATGACCGATTTCATCTTTATGGTCAAAGACACTTCCTACATGTTCGTCACCGGCCCGGAGGTCGTGCGCACCGTCACCCACGAGACTGTCACCCAGGAGGAATTGGGCGGAGCGTTGACCCATACCGGCCGCTCGGGGGTGGCCGACCGCGCTTTTGCCAATGATGTCGAGGCGTTGCTCGAGTTGCGTGGGTTCATCGATTTTCTCCCGGCCTCGAACCGGGTACAGCCGCCGCTGCGGCCCTCCGCCGACCCACGCGATCGTGTCGAACCGTCGCTCGACACCCTGGTCCCGCGCAATCCGAACAAACCCTACGACATCAAGGAATTGATCCAGAAGGTCGTGGACGAAGGCGACTTTTTCGAAATCCAGCCCGATTTCGCGCGCAACATCGTCGTCGGGTTTGCCCGCATCGAGGGCTCGACAATCGGCATCGTCGCCAATCAGCCGATGGTGTTGGCCGGCTGCCTCGACATCGACAGCTCGCGCAAAGCGGCAAGATTTGTGCGGTTTTGCGACTGCTTTAATATTCCGATCGTGACCTTTGTCGATGTGCCGGGATTTTTGCCGGGGACGGCGCAGGAATATGGCGGCATCATCAAGCACGGCGCGAAGCTCTTGTTTGCGTTTGCCGAGGCGACGGTGCCAAAGGTGACGCTGATCACCCGCAAGGCCTATGGCGGGGCTTACGACGTGATGAGCTCAAAGCATTTGCGCGGTGATGTGAATTTCGCCTGGCCATCGGCCGAGATCGCGGTCATGGGACCAAAGGGGGCCGTCGAGATCATCTTTCGCGCCGATCTCGGCGATGCGGCCGCGATCGAAGCGCGCGCGCAAGAATACCGCGAGAAGTTCGCCAACCCGTTTGTCGCGGCGAGCCGCGGTTTTATCGACGACGTGATCGCGCCGCGCGACACCAGGCGGCGGCTCGCCAGAGCCCTCGCGATGCTGCGCGGCAAACGGCTCGAAAACCCATGGAAGAAGCACGACAACATCCCGCTGTGATGACGGTCACTGCGGGGCACAATAACACCGTCATGGCCGGGCTTGTCCCGGGCATCCACGGTGTGCCGAGCATGTTCAACAGCTTGGAGGTGCAAGTCCTTTATCCATCCTGATGGCGGAGAAGGGTTAGCGAAGCGCAAGGGCGTCGCCGCGAGGCGGGGTCTGAAGGAAGCGTGGAGCAAACCTGCGGCCTGACAAACAGAAAGCGGATATGAGGCCGAGCCGGCCGGACGAGCGGGCCGTGAACCGCGAAGTCCATCGCCATCAAGGGC
>JAFAHP010000695.1 GCA_019237175.1 Alphaproteobacteria bacterium | reverse complement strand
ATACGGGCTGACGCAGCGCTGCCAGGCGGCCGGGGTTCGTGCATTGCCGGTACAAAGCGCTGAAGACCGGGTCGAGCGTGACCCACAGCTGAGGCACCGGGAGATGTACCTGGAAATCGAGCATCCGGCGCTCGGGTCGTACAAGGTGCAGAACGCCCCGTTCAAACTGTCGCAAACCCCGGTGTTCAATCACCTGCCGAGCCCACTGATCGGTCAGCACACGCGGGAGATCGTCGAAGGTCTCTTGGGTTACAGCCATGAAGAGGTGCGCACGGGCTTCGCCGACGGTACGTTTTGGCCCCCCGAGCGCGAACGCCTTGCATACATGGAAGAGATGCTGCGGTGAGCGATGCCCAGACTCTGCCGGGCCCGCTCGCCGGCCTCAGAATCCTGGAGCTCGCGGATCACACCGGTCAGTTCTGCGGCAAATTGCTCGGTGACCTCGGGGCCGATGTTGTCAAGATCGAGCCTCCCGGCGGCGAGCGCAGCCGCCATCTCGGCCCGTTTCTCGACGACATCCCGCATCCGGAACGCAGCCTGTCGTTCTGGTACTACAACACGTCGAAGCGCGGCGTCACCCTCAATCTGGAAGCCGCGGACGGCCGCGGACTTTTTGCGCGTCTGGCGGCCACTGCGGACGTCATTCTGGAGACTTTGCGGCCGGGCTTCCTGGCATCCTTGGGGCTCGATTACAAAGCGCTGTCTAATCAGAACCCCCGGCTGATCCTGTGCTCGCTGACCCCTTTCGGCCAGACCGGACCGTGGCGGGACTACCTGTCGAGCGACCTCTTGCACATGGCCGCGGGCGGCGAGATGGCGTCGTGCGGTTACGACGAAGCGGACGCGCCAGATGCGCCGCCGATCGCCCCTGGCGGCGGCAACGCCTGGCACATGGGCTGCCATTTTGCCTACATGGCGATCATCGCCGCTCTCGTCTACCGCACGATCTCGGGCCGAGGGCAGTACATCGACGCGTCGATCCACGACGCTTGCGCGCTGACGACCGAGGCCGCCGTCGCCAATTACCTCTACCGCGGAGAGGTCCTGCGGCGTCAGACCGGCCGCCATCATGCCGCTGCTCCGACACCCCGCACCCAGTTCCGCGCCAAGGACGGGAAGTATGTCTGCGCCTTGGTGGCCGGTCGGCTTAATCCCAGATACATCAAGGAATTGGCGGACCTGCTCGACGTAAACGGCATGGCCGGCGATCTTAGGGACCCCAAATACCGCGACCCGGCGGTCATCGCCGCGAACACATCACATATAATCGACGATCTCGTCGCCGGCTTTATTGCCAGCCTGCCGGCGGAACAGGTTTATCACGCTGCGCAGGAGCGCGGTTTCACCTGGGGTGCCGTGCGTCCCCCGGAAGCGCTGCTCGATGATCCCCATCTGCATGACCGCGGCTTCTGGAAGGCGGTGGAGCACCCGGAGCTCGGCCGCAGCTTCACCTACCCGGGCGAGGCGGCCATATATAGCGGCTCGCCCTGGCGCATCTCCCGGCGGGCGCCGCTGATCGGCGAGCACAACATCGAAATCTTTCTCGAAGAACTGGGTCTGTCGCGCGGCGAACTTGCGGTTCTGGCAGAAAACCGTGTGGTCTGACCCCAAACTGCCTCCTCGGAGTTACCCGCTGGGCAACGTCGAGTGAAGGAAGGATCTTCCAAGATCTGGCACGGTTCCACTCAAGGTCATGCAAACCCTTCACATCGTCATCCCGGGTCCGTCACCCGGCTGTCCGGTTCCGTGAATTAGCTGTAAAGGATGGATTTTGCTCCACTTGCGGTTGTCATCACCGCCCCCGGGTTACACTGGCGACGGGCCTTCGCGGTTTAAACCCGGGGGTGTCCCGGTGATCCACGCCCTTTTCTGTTCGCGCCGCTTGGCGTGGATGGCCGGAAGAAGTCCGGCCATGACGTGGACGCGTGCCCCCGAAGGAGTGAAAATTACCTCGCTTGGCTGCCCGGCGCGGCTGGCAATTTTGGTTGGGCCCGCGCGGAGGGTGCCGCATCAAACCCCCATGCTGAGGCTGCATTTGACTCGACGCTCCGGCGGACCGACGCTTGGGCGGTAAAATCGCGACGAGGTTTCCGCGCCACTGGTCCGGGAGAACGCATATGAGCGGTAACGGTCATCTGAGCCCCGCGCAGGTCCATGCCAAATTGAAGCACCCGAT
>JAFAHP010000206.1 GCA_019237175.1 Alphaproteobacteria bacterium | reverse complement strand
GCACCGGCACCGTCGATGGATGTGGCCGCGCGAATTTTCAAGCCATGGTCAAATCTGCCCGGTTCATGGGCCGCTGCCTTCGGCCCGCTTGCCGGCGGACTGCGATGGCTGAAGGCTCTTTTCGATGGACCGCCGGTTTTCAGCCGATCAGCGTGCTCTTGTGCCGTGGCTGATCGTGTGGCCGGCGGGCGTGTGGTACCTGCCGAATACGCAGCAAATGTTAGCCCGCTGGCACCCTGCCTTCAATTGTGGGGCGGCCGAGCGGGAACGTGATCCGCTGCTCCTCGAGCGGGCGCCGTCGGTAATGCGGCTCTTGCCCTGGCGCTTGGAATGGCGTCCGAGTGCCGCGGCTGCTGTGTTCGTCGGCGTTCTCGCGGCCCTCGCTGTTCTCTGTCTCCACCACATCAGCGAATTTCTTTACTTCGAGTTTTAAGAAAAGCGGCAGAGCTGGCACTCGCGGTCACGGCCGGCTTCTCGGCAGCTGCGCGGGCGCGGGCTTCGGCGCGGGCGTCGGGGCTGGCTGCACAGGCGCAGGAAGCGGCGGAGCCGGCGCGGTGCTGTTCGCGCCGGCGATGCTTTTGCCGAGAGCGTTAGTCCGGGCCGCCATCTCGGCCTCCATCGTTTTGAGTTCGACCGCCAGCCGTTGAGAGACCGCGTCGATCTTAGCGTTCGCGGCATCGAACTTCACGCCGAGCGCCACGTCGAGGCCATCCATTTTCGCGGCGAATTGGTCGATGCGGCCATTCAGCCGCCCGAACTGAATGCCGAGAAACGCGAAGCCGGCGATCAGTATGATCATCACGGCGATTGCGACGTAGCGGAGACGAGTGACGGCCGTCTCCAGTCGGTCGAGCGGCAGGGGGTCAATAATTGTGTCATCCATTGTCACGGTCCTTTCGCAGTGATGGCAGAGGCGGCGACGGCGGCGAGCTGGTGCGCTCGGAAAAGTTGGGCCGTGATAAACCTCGCTGGGTCCGGCAGATCAGGCGATCGCCATGCGTCTCTTTGTCAGCTCCACTTCGTTGACACGCAGACCCAACCCTGGTTCGGCAGGCAAGTGAAAAAGGCCGTCGACAGGTTTCGGGGGATTTTCGAATACGCTGTGCTGGCGCGGTGACGGATCATTGAGCTCGCAAGGCTTGGTGGCGTGCAGTTGGCTCGCCGCCAGGTGCAGACTGGCCATATGACCGATGGTCGGCTGTGTCTGATGCGGGACGAGCTCGACGCCATGCGCATGCGCCAGCGCAATGCACCGCGTCAGACCGGTGATGCCGCCCATCTTGACAATGTCGGGCTGCACCATCCGGACCCCAGCCGCGATCAGGTCCGCCAAACCGGCGAGCGTGTAGGTTTGCTCGCCGGCCGACACGGTGATATCGAGCTTCTGGGCGACCTCGCCCATCGCTTTGACATGATAGTGCTGCACAGGCTCCTCGAACCACCAGTAGCCGAGCTCTTCTAGAATGCGCCCGACGCGGATCGCGCCGCCGACTGAGTAGCCGTTATTGGCATCGAAGGCGAGCGGGAAACTCTCGCCGACCAATTGCCGTACTGCGCGCGCTTTGGCAATGTCGCCAGGAATGTCGATGTCGGGCTTCGTCCGGTCGTTGTCGAAGCGGATCTTTACTGCCGCGGGCTTGTCTGCAAGCCGGGTTTCGACAACCCGACGCACCTCGTCGACACTGCGCGCACCATTACCGCCAATCGAGGCGTAAAATGGCAGCACGGTGCGCCAGGCGCCGCCGAGCAGCTTATAGATCGGCTGGTTGAAGAACTTGCCCTTGAGGTCCCAGAGTGCAATGTCGAGTGCCGCAAGTGCGCCGGTCAGCGCCCCCTCGGGCCCGAGCTTGGCGAGGGTGTGCAACAACGTGTCGAGCAGCACCGCGTGATCAAGCGGATCCTCGCCGATCAACGCGGGAGCCAGATTGTGGGCGATGATCCCCAGCGAGGCGAGGCCGCCTTGCATTGGCGAGGCCTCGCCGATCCCAAATGCGCCGTTATCGCAGTAGATTCTGACCCAGGCACTGCGCTGCTCCGGCTTGTCCCCGGGTGACCAACTGACCTGAAACACCTCGACATCACAAATTTTCATGGCGTGCTCCTCCACC
>JAFAHP010000197.1 GCA_019237175.1 Alphaproteobacteria bacterium | reverse complement strand
GGATGATCCGCGGGAGCCGATGGTCAAACGCCACCCCCGGACTGGATCCGGGGGCCCAACCACACACCGGCGCGGGGTGGAGCAGCTCGGTAGCTCGTCAGGCTCATAACCTGAAGGTCGGAGGTTCAAATCCTCCCCCCGCAACCAATTCGTCCATTTGTATCAGCTAACCACCAACGGCATCCCGCCGTTGCGTCGCGTGCCCTCTTTTGATGTCCGGGCGAGTGTCCGAAAAACGGCCGTCCACGAATGCCCGGTTGTAGTCGTATTTGACGCTGTGTGCACTGCGAAGCATCGATCGAATTAAGCCGATCGCGCCTGTAACAGCGTGCTTTACGCAGCTTTCCCAACCGGCGAAATATCTGCGTTCGGCTTGTCTCGCCAAGGCGAAGCAGGCCCGCGGTCCCATGTGTCTTGCTGGGTAAAGGAAGGCTTCGAAGAGTGGAGCGGTAACGCGCTGCGTGGCCAGGCGGGCCATCTCGGCCGCCCGCAAGATGACAGGCGGAGCGCCTCCTCATGCTGGACTGGGTTTATAACACTTCGCCATGGTTGATCAGCTGGGTGCGCTGTCGGACCAACACCTCGCGCACCTTGAGCACGCTCGCCTGCGCCTGCTGTGCGTCCGATTTGACCGGGACAAACCGCATCGTCGGCCGCGCCGCCGCCTCGCTAATCGCCTCCGCGTCAATCCGCTCGCTCTTGCCGCGCTTGACAAACGGTTTGACCTATTGCGGTGCGATCAGCTTGACCCGGTGGCCCAGCGCCGACAGCCGCCGGCCCCAACGGTGCGGTCCGCCGCACGCCTCCAGCACCACCTCGCTCGGCGCCAGCTTGGCAAATTCCTTGACCTGGCCACGCCGCAGTTGCGCCGCAACACCGGGCGCTCCTGCTCGTCCACGGCGTGCGGAGTGAAGGCATGCTTCGACGTATCGATGGCGATGCGCTTGAACGCCATGGCGGACGGCCCTCCTGTTTGCGTCTGCGACGACCAAACAATGGCACACCGATGCCGCGGGGCCGTCCACCCCAACAGGTCTTGGACTTTGCGCAAAAAGACGTGGGTGCCCGGATCAAGTCAGATCAAGTCCGGGCACGGGGCCAATATTTACGCCCACATAAAATTTAGATGGTCGCGGCCTCCGGGCGCGCCTGGGTTGCGACGCCGCCGGCGGGCAATTCGGCGGCGCGAGGCAAGGTCTTGACCGTGAGCATTTGGCGCCGGCCGCGGATTTCGATCTCGTGCCGGGGAAAATCCGCCAGATCGAACCCGGCGCGCTGGACTACCGCCTCGGAGACAACAAGTTCGCAGCCATATTCCTTGCTCAGCTCCTGCAGCCGGCTCGCGGTATTGACCGCATCGCCGATCGCTGTCATCGACGAGGTTGCACCATAGCCCATCTCGCCGACGATGATCGGGCCGGCGTGAATGCCGATACCGATCCGCAAGGGTTGATCGATTTCCGTACCGAGCGAGGCGTTGAGCTCCTCCATCCGCTCCGAGATTGATCGGGCGGCGGCAAGCGCGCCGCGGCAGCCTTCCTGGGCGCCGCTCTCGATGCCAAACAACGCCATGACCCCGTCGCCGAGATACTTGTCGACCCTACCGCCGACACTTTCGACAGCGCGCCCAACCGCGGCGAAATAGCGGTTCAGGATAAAGACGACGTCGTAGGGGAGCCGGCCCTCGGACAACGCAGTGAACCCGCGGATATCGGTAAACATGATCGCGATCTCGCGCTCGCTGCCTTGCGCAAAGTCAACCCGGCGATTGCCGTCGCGAGCATAGGCAAAGGGCGGCAGCAGCGGCGTCACTTCAACCGCGCCCTTCGGTCGCAACTGGCAGGCGAGCCTCACATTCTCGGTCGCATGAATGCGGCGCAACACCCGCTTCTCGGCTTCATCCGGCGGATCGATGGTGTTCGTCGCACCCCGCACCCGTACGCGGCAGGTCGAGCAGCGCCCGCGCCCGCCGCAGATATGGGCGTGCGGGATACCGGCGATGCGGCTGGCCTCGAGCACGCTGGTGCCGGGCATCACGTCGACAAAGCGGCCATCGGGATAGCTGATGCGAACGAGGCCGCGGCGAAGCCGCCAAAAGCGGCGCACGAGACGCGCCGTCAACACCGCCGCGACGAGGCCGGCAAACGACCAGGTCAGCGCTTGGGTAATCGCATTTAGAGCCTGCTGTGCCGCGGGTGACGGCAGCCGCAACTGGGCAAATGCATTGCCGGTCCAGGTGGGGTCGGCGGCAAGAGCAGCAATCTGTCGGCCAGCCTCGATGGTGCCGAGCAGTGACAGCACCGGGATCAGCACCGCGATGACGAGTGCTACGGGCTGTAGGCGGGCGTACCACGGCCTGATCTTAAGCCAGAAGTGCAGGCCGACCATCGCATGCACCCAGGCGACGACCAGGGCCGCCAACTGCCAGACGCCGTTGCGCGGCGGGTGGACGAACAAAGCCCACAATACGAATGTGTAATTATTAGTGGTGGCGCCGAACAAATCATAAGCAACGCGGTTGCCAACGACGTGACGGACGAGCAGGATCGGGATCGCAAAACCGAGGATCAGCTGCGTCGATTCGCCGAAGCTGACGCGCAAGCTGCGGCGCTCCCACAACGCCCACGTCGCCAGCGCGAAATGAACCAGAAAGCCCCCGTATAGAAGTACCTGCGCCGGCGGGGTTCCCCAAAACAGAACGACCCAGCCGAGCACCCGGTCCATAGCGCCGAGCGAGACTAGACCCACCGCATGGTTTGCCAGATGCATCGTCACATAGGCGAGCATCACGAGCCCGGACCACAGCCGCAGCTGCCGGATCATCGAGACATCACCACCCTCAGCGACGCCGACGCAATTGGTCTCTGGCTCCAGCCAACTTTCCGCATGCGGCTGCGGTATTCCCGCTTTTGGACAGCTCGCCGGTGGCCAAACGATCCGGCCCTCTCCGCCCGGGGGTGCAGGGAGCGGGACGGGACCCGTCGCGCAAGCGATGGGGAGAGTGCGGCGTCAGCGGGGGAACCTGCTCCCGGCCCGATCCGGAGGTGAGCGGCAAGCCGCATCGTGCAACGTGCGCATATTTCGCTGCTGCGCCCATGCGCCGCAATGCGTGAGCCGAGCGAACGTGGCAAAGAAGACGCACCATGCTAGGGGGCGGCTCTATGCTGGAGATCCACCATCTGGTCAAACATTTCGGGCCGCTGATCGCGGTCGACGACGTCTCGTTCGCGGTCGCACGCGGCGAAGTCTTGGGCTTTCTCGGTCCAAACGGCGCCGGCAAATCGACAACGATGAAAATGATCACCGGCTTTGTTCCCCCGACATCGGGATCTGCGGTGATCTGCGGCCACGACATCTTGCGCGAACCGATCGCGGCGAAGCGGTGTATCGGCTATTTGCCCGAAGGGGCGCCCGCCTATCCGGATATGACCGCGGCCGAGTTTCTCGACTTTATTGCCCATATCCGCGGCTTTTCCGGTGGCGAGGCGAAGCGGCGCATCGGCCGCGTCGTCGAGACGATCCATATCGCCGACGTCATGCACCAGCCGATTGAAACCTTGTCGAAGGGCTATCGCCGCCGCGTCGGGGTGGCGCAGGCGTTGCTGCATGATCCGCAAGTGCTGATCCTCGACGAGCCGACCGACGGGCTCGATCCCAATCAAAAATACGAGATGCGCAAAATCATCGACGAGATGCGCCGGAACAAGGCGATTGTGATCTCCACCCATCTGCTCGAAGAAGTCGAGGCGGTATGCAGCCGGGCGATCATCATCGCTCATGGCCGAATTCTCGCCGACGCGCCGCCCTCTGAGCTCGCCCGCCGCTCGGGGCGGCACAACGCGGTGCGCCTTACTGCTTTGGGCGCCCCCGCGGCGCAGCAGCGGGCCGAGTTGCTGCGGTTGCCGGCGGTCGACGCGGTCGAAGCACCCGAGGACGGCGAAGGGCTGCTGATCTTCCCACGCAACGGCCAGGACATTCTTGCCGATGTCGCCGATCTCGCGCGCGCCCATCGCTGGCAGGTGACATTGCTGCGGGTCGAGCAAGGCCGGCTCGACGATGTCTTTCGAGCGATCACCGCCGGACCATCCGAAGCCATGGCC
>JAFAHP010000271.1 GCA_019237175.1 Alphaproteobacteria bacterium | reverse complement strand
CCGTGTTGCTCGACCAATTTCCGGCTCAGTGCCATGACGTTTTTCGCTTTGGTGCGATAGAGCCCGATCGTGCGGATCAGCCCGATCAACCTCTCTTCGCTGAGCGCGAGCATTTTTTCCGGGGTGTCGGCAAGCGCGAAGAGCGGTGGGGTTGCCCTGTTGACACCGGTATCGGTCGCCTGCGCCGACAGCACGACAGCGATCAGCAATGTGAATGGGTTGATGAATTGAAGCTCGGTTTGCGGGATCGGTCTGGTTTCGGCCAATCTGCGATAGAATTCGCGAACCTCGCGCTTGGACATCGTGCGCATCAGGGTTCAGTGTACGAGGGTGACGGGCTGGCGGCAAAGGGTCTAGAGCAATGCCAGCCGGCGCTTTACCCGCCCGGGCCCGCGCCGTAATGTTTCGGGCGACGATGGCGCCGAACCCGACATCTGCGACCTCCACCGCCCCGCCCGGCGGGCTCTTTTTCGAGCGCATATTGCTGCCGCATCGCAGCCTGCCGCCGCGCGGCTTTCAGCTGTTGATGCTGATCTTGGGATTGATCAGCCTTGCCGTCGGCATCGCCTTTGTTTCGATCGGCGCCTGGCCGGTTACCGGCTTTTTCGGGCTCGACGTGGCACTCGTCTACATCGCGTTCCGCATCAATTACCGTCAGGGGCGGCTTCGCGAGATCCTTCGGCTCGCCGCCGATACCTTCACGGTCGAGCGGATCAGCGTTTACGGTAACCGCCGCGTCTGGCAGTTCCAGCCGTTTTGGGTCCGCGTCGTGCTCGACGAACGCGACACCGATAGGAACCGGCTCTTTGTCGCCTCGCATGGGCGTTTTTTGCCAGTCGGCGATTTTCTGGCGCCACCGGCGCGGCGCGAGCTGGCATCGATGATCCGTGAGGCGCTGGCGCGCTGGCGGGCCGCGCTTGGCCCCGATCGAGGCCTTTGACCCGCTGCTGTCCCCGAGGCTCAGAGCCCCAGAACCTCCTTGAGGCCGTAAAGCCCCGCCGGGCGGCCGACCACCCAACGCGCGGCTCGGACAGCTCCCTTTGCATAGATGGCACGGGTTGTCGCGCGGTGGATCAGTTCAAGACGCTCGCCAGCTCCGGCGAAGATCACGTGATGATCCCCAGTGACGTCGCCCCCACGAAGTGCGGCAAAACCGATGTCTCCCTGCCGCCGCGGCCCGGTGATGCCGTCGCGGGCGCGCTGCTCGACCTGTTCGAGGACAACCTCGCGGCCGGCGGCAGCCGCCTGTCCGAGCGCCAATGCGGTGCCTGACGGTGCATCGATCTTGCCGCGGTGGTGCATTTCCATGATCTCGATGTCCCAATCGGGTCCAAGCCGGCGCGCTACCTCCTCGACTACGCTCAACAGCACGTTGACGCCGAGGCTCATGTTGGGCGCCCACACAATCGGAATGCTGCGTGCCGCCTCGCGCACCACGTCGCCTTGCTCGGGCGACAGCCCGGTGGTGCCAATCACCATTGCCGTGCCGAGTCTGGCGCCGAGTGCCGCGTGTTCGGCGGTCGCTGTGGGGGAGGTGAATTCGAGCACGACATCGCTGTCGCGCATCAATTTGTCGACCGTCTGACCGATCGATATACCGATCCGCCCGAGCCCGGCGAGTTCGCCGATGTCTTGATTGACGTAACCGCTGTCCGGCGCCTCGCTCCCGCCGGCGATGGTACAGCCCGCGGTGGCTGCAATTTCGGCGACCAGCATTCTGCCCATCCGGCCACCGCAACCAACGACGCCGATCTTGGTCTTGGCCATGCGAAGTCTCCCAGCTAAACGCCGAACGGTTACCGATTGCCAGCTAAAACACAAGGGCCGGCCATAATCGCCCGGATGGTGGCCGGTATCCGGCCTATTGCGTTGGCTGAGCGGCGAGATAGTGTTCGACCAGCGGTCCCCAAATCATTGAGCCGCCCGGCCCGAAGAACAGCCGGTGGCCGTCGTCGTCGAAAGTCGGAAGCTGGTAAAACTCGGCCTTGCCGCCGTTGCGCGTATAGGCAGTGTACAGCGCGGTGGCGATCTGTGGCGCGAAAAAGCTGTCGTTTTGTGTGTAGATCCACAGCATCCGCGTGCTCGCAGTGCGCGCCAGCTGCCCCGCAGCTGCCGCCAGCATATCTGGCCGGCAATTGTTGCTTGGCCGATGCCCATAGTGACCGCCGCGTCCGCCCGCCATGTTGATCAAAGCGGTTACTCGTGGGTGCGGCTGCGCATTGTAGGCGAGCGTTCCCCAGCCTCCCGCCGACTGGCCGACCACCGCGATTCCCTGCCGCCGCACATAAGGCAAGGTGGCCGCATAGTCGACGGTCGCGGCCAGATCCCGCGCGGTTTCCAATCCCGCACGAAGATAGTCGGCATCGCTGCAGGAATTGAAACTTTCGGCCCAAGAGCCTCCTGTCGCTCCGTAACCGCGGCGCATCGCTGAAATCACGACAAACCCGCGATTAAGGAACCACTGCGCCGCCTCGCTATCGCACGAAACCGGAGTCATCCGAGGCCTCTGGTCGGCTGAAGGCGGCGAGCCGTGCGCGATGACGACCACCCGCGCCGGTGCGTCTCCGAGCGGCCGACATACATTGGCGTACAAGAGATATGTGCGCCCCGCGATGCTGAGGGAAATCCAGTTGATTTGAGCGCGCCAGACGCCTTGCGGCGCGCCGGCCGGACCTGCCGTCTGTTGCGCGTCCGCCGCCGATTCAATCGCGAGCATCAAGAGGAGGAGCAGGCAGAACCGCATAATTCCCTCGTGTGGCTTGAGAGTCGCGCGGCAACTGTAGCACTGTGACGATCAGCCGGAGGGATAATGGAGGGGTCATGAAAATCGGTTTTGTCGGGCTCGGCATCATGGGGCATCCGATGGCCCTCAACCTGATCAAGGGCGGGCACGATCTTTTCGTTTTCGGAAAGCGCCGGTTGCCGGCCGAGGTGCGCGAGGCCGGTGCTACCGTCTGCGACAGGTTGATGGAGATCGCCGAGCGCGCGGAGGTCGTGATCGTGATGGTGCCGGATACGCCGGATGTCAAAAGCGTC
>JAFAHP010000573.1 GCA_019237175.1 Alphaproteobacteria bacterium | reverse complement strand
TCAGACACCGACGCGGTGCTGCAACTTTACCGAGGCAAAGGCTGACCGCGATCTGCTGCAAAACGGTGAAGATCGGCGCTCTCAGCCCGGCGAACGCAATAACAAAATTGGGGCGGCGCAAATCACCGCCGCCCCGCCGCTGTCTGGCTGCCGATCCGCTGGATTATTCGATCGCGAACACCCAGATCGCACCGCCTTGCGGCACATCCGGGAACTGGTACGGGCGAACCAGATTGATCCGGGCCTGCATCCGCGCCGAATCGACGCCCCAGCCCGATTGCACCGCGACGTATTGTTTGCCGCCGAGCGCAAACGACACCGGTACGCCCACCACCCCGGAGCCGGTGCGGAATTGCCACAATGCCTTGCCGTTCGACGCGTCAAAGGAGCGGAAATAGCGGTCGTTGGTGCCGCCCGCAAAAACCAGCCCGCCGCCCGTTGCCAATACCGGTCCCCAGAGCTGCGAATTGGCGAACGGATGGCTCCAGACCTTCTTTCCGGTATCGAGGTTCCATGCCTGCAATTCGCCGATATATTTGGCATCCGGCGCGACATAGAGCGTCGTCGTCGCCCCCACATAACGCTCGCCCGGCGAATACGTCACCTTTTCACCGATCGAGGTGCCGCACAAGTTTTCGTTCGCGGGGATGTAGAGGAGCCGCGTCTTGGGGCTGTAAGCCACCGGCGGCCAATCCTTGCCGCCCCACAACGACGGGCAGAAATCGGCTTTTTTGCCGGTTCCGGGCTTGCGCACCGGGTCGATTTCCGGCCGCCCGGTTTCCGGGTCCAGGCTCTTGAAGACGTTCTGCTTTACAAACGGCTCGCCGGCCACGAATTCGATCTTGCCGCCGTCGACACGCGCGAGCTCCCAGAGATAGCCGTCGCGGGCGACATCGACGAGGCCGTGCACGGTTTTGCCGTTGTGACGGTAATCGACTAGGATCGGCGGCGACACCTCGTCCCAGTCCCACGACTCGTTGGGATGATATTGGAAATGGCCCTTGATCGCACCGGTGTTGGCGTCGAGTGCCACCACCGAGGCGGTGTAGAGGTTGTCGCCCGGCCGCTGGTCGCCCATCCACGGTCCGCCATTGCCGGTGCCCCAATAGGCCAGATTGGTCGTGGGATCGTAGGTCCCCATGATCCACACCGCGCCGCCGCCGGTCTTCCACTGGTTGCCCTTGGGCCAGGTCTCGCTACCCGGCTCGCCGGGCGCCGGCACCGTGTAGGTCTTCCACAACGGCTTCCCGGTCTCGGCGTCGAAGGCCGCGACAAAACCGCGGATCCCGAGCTCGCCGCCGGAAACGCCAACCATCACCTTGCCGTCGGCGATCAATGGCGACAGGGTCATGTAATAGCCGTGGGTGTAATCCTCGACCTTGGTCTTCCACGCTTCCTTGCCGGTCTTGGCGTTGAGTGCCACCAGCACGGCGTCGTTCGCGGCAAAATAAACCTTGTCGCCGTAAATACCGACACCGCGGCTCGTCGGATGGAGCAAGAGCATGTCTTCCGGGATCGGCCGTTTGTAGCGCCACAATAGGTCGCCACTCTTGGCGTCGATCGCCAGCACCTGATTGCCGGGGGTTGCGACAAACATGACCCCGTTGTTGACGATCGGTGGCGCCTCGTGGCCTTCGACCTGGCCGGTCTCCAGCGTCCAGACCATTTTCAGCCGCCCCACATTGGCGGGCGTGATCTGCGTCAAGGGGCTGTAACCCCAGCCGTCATAGGTTCGGCGATACATCAGCCAGTCGCCGTCACCCGGCTTTGTCAGCCCTTGTGCCGTCACCGGCTTGTAGTTCTGCAGGATCGCCGGAACCGGCGGTGGCCCTTGCGGCTGCGGCAACGGGGGCAGCGGCTTTTGCGCCACGGCGGCCCCGGCCAATAGTGATCCGAGCGCGCCGGCGCCGACAAAAAGTGCCAGTCGGTGTCGTTTCGACATTGGCGGTTTCTCCCTTGGTTTGTTGGTGCTGGCTGAGGGTCGACGTCAGGTTTGCTGAAAGCCGGGGCGCCCGGTGAACGGCTTGGCGACGACCAGCCGTCCGTCAGCGGTCTTGAGCGGCAACGCCGGCAACGGCCGGGGCGTCGGTCCGCCGACCACCGCGGCCCCAATTTTCGGGTCATATTGCGAAAAATGGCATGGACATTCGAGCCGCTGTGTCGCGGCGAGCCATAAGGCCACCTCGCAGCCGGTGTGCGGACAGATTGCCGAATAAGCGACGACACCATCGGCGGCACGCGCCTTTGTCGCCGTGTCAAAGCCCGCGGGATCGAGCCGCAGCAGCAACACCTTGTTGAGCCGCGAGCCGTCCCGCACCGTCTTGCTCGCCGGGTCCATCGGCCAGGCCAAGACCTGCGGCCCGCCGAGCGGCAGATCGGCGGCTTTCAGCGGTGCCGTGTCGACGGCGCCGATCTTGACCAGTACATCGCCCGTTTGGGGACGCTCCCGTTTGGCATCCTCCTCGTCAGCCAGCGCGAGTCGCGGCGCGGCGAGCAGACCAACGCCTGCCGCTATCGCCGCTCGCCGGCTCGGTGGGCACGAAGGTCGCCAACCGGTTTCACCGTCGCTCTGGGACAAACTGGCCCGCCGCTGTGCAAGTCGATCGCTGGTAACCGGGCCCTTCCCATTCGCGCCATCCCGGCGAAGGCCGGGATCCATGTCAGCAATGGGCACCGGCCGGAGTTTATCCTCGGGCCGGCCCAAGGCCGGACCCGTGGGCCGGTGCGGTCTGTATTCGGGTTTCATCCGTCAGAATTGCACCAGAAAAGGCTGCGTCGCAAAGTATTGCCACAGAGATCTTGCTCGCGTCCGAGGAATACGACGAAGGACACGGAGATCGCTCGCCGACAGAAGTTCAGCTCGCCAGCTGGTCACCGATCGGCAGCCGCCGAATGCGTTTGCCGGTGGCGGCAAAGATCGCATTGCACAGCGCCGGTGAGAACGGCGGCAACCCCGGCTCGCCGACACCGCTCGACGGCACGTCGATCGTCGCCGGGATGATGTGCACATGCGTGATCGCTGGCGCCTCGTCGATGCGCGCGACCTGGAAGCCGTCGAAATTGTTCTGCTGCGCGCGGCCGTTTTTAAACGTGATCTCGCCATATTTGGCGATGCTTAGCCCCATCACCGCCGCCCCTTCGATCTGCGAGCGGATGCGCTCGGGGTTGGCGGCAAAGCCGCAGTCGATCGCGGTGTCGACCCGCGGCACCGTGAGCTTGCCCTTGTCGTCGACCGCAACCTCGACAACAGTCGCGACATAGCTGACAAACGAGCGATGAGCGGCGATGCCGAGGCCGTGCCCGGACGGTAATTGCCGGCCCCACCCGGCTTGCTCGGCGACGACCTCGATGACGCGCCGCAGCCGCCCGGTGTCGATCGGATAAGTCTCGAACGGCTCGCCGTAATTGGTGTAGCCCTCGGCGCCCGGCGATTTGCGCGGGTCGAAGAGGCGTGGCGGTCCGATCAGCTCCAAGAGCATGTCCTTGGGGTCGCGGCCCAGCGCATGCGCGATCTCAGCGACAAACGACTGTATTGCAAAGCCGTGCGGGATGTTGCGGACCGAGCGGAACCAGCCGAGCCGCGAATGCGCTTCGGCTTCACCGGTTTCGCAGCGTAAATTGGCGATCGCGAACGGAACATCGATGACGCCCTGGCTCAATTCGCCCGGCTGCTCGCGCTTCGGGTCGGCGACAAAGATCGAGCGGATCGACGGCGCGACGACGCGGTGGCGCCAAGCGACGACATGGCCCTGGCCGTCGATCCCGGCGTCGAGGCGCTCGAACGAGGGGGCGTGGAAGTAGTCGTTGTGCAGGTCGTCCTCGCGGGTCCAGACGAGTTTGACCGGGGCCCCGCCCATCGCGCGCGACACTAGTGCCGCTTCGAGCACATAGTCGCATTTCGACTTGCGGCCAAAACCGCCGCCGAGCAGCGTGACGTTGACAGTCACGTCGTCGCGCTTGAGCCCGAGCTTTTGCGCGAGCTCCTCCTGGGTGTTGCCCGGGCTCTGCACCGGCACCCACACTTCGCATTTGCCGTCGGCGACGCGCGCCGTAGCGTTTGGCGGCTCCATCGGCGCGTGCGCCAAGGTCGGAACGTAGTACTCGGCGGAAATCGTTTTTGCTGCCGAGGCGAGCGCCTGCTCGGCATCGCCATCATTGCGCGCGATTTTGCCGGGCTTGCCTGCGGTTTCTTCTTGTTGGGCTTTGTAGGCGGCGGAATCGTAGGCTCCGTGCGGTCCGTCGTCCCAATGAACGACAAGGGCATCGCGGCCCCTGATCGCCGCCCAGGTGTTGGCAGCGACGACGGCGACACCGCCTACCGGCTGGAACTTCCCCGGCGGCGGGGTCCCGTCGATGACGACGATCTTTTCGACACCCGGCACCTTCATCGCCGCCGTCCCATCGTAGGAGGCAAGCTTGGCGCCCAATACTGGCGCCCGGGCGACGGCGGCATATTTCATGCCCGGCAGTTTGGCGTCGATGCCGTAGACGGCGCGGCCGGTGGTGATGTCGAACAGGTCGACGATCGACACATTGCCTTTGCCGAGATAGCGAAAAGCAGCCTGGTCTTTCAGCTTGATCTGGTCGGGCGGCGGCGTCGGCAGCGCGCTCGCGGCGGCGGCGAGATCGCCATAGCCGAGCTTGCGGCCCGAGGGCTTGTGCGCGACTTCGTGGTTTTGCGCCTGCACTTCGCCGATATCGACACCCCATTGGGAGGCTGCGGCCTGTTCGAGCATATGCCGCATCGCGGCCCCGCATTGCCGCATCGGCTGGATAAAATGGCGCAGGCTGCGCGAACCGTCGGTGTTCTGATTGCCGTATTTCTTTTCGTCGCCCGGCGATTGCTTGACCCGCACGCGCGACCAGTCGGCATCGAGTTCGTCGGCGACCGCCATCGGCAGGCTGGTGCGCGATCCCGTTCCCATCTCGGCGCGGTGGGCGATGATCGTAACGATGCCGCTCTTATCGATTGCGACAAAGACATGAGGATCGGAGACGACGCCGCCGGAGAACTTGGCCGCACCTGTGGCATAGGCGAGTGCGGCGCGCATCGGCACGAATTCGGCGGCAAGGACCAGCCCGCCGGTGGCGAGCACGCCGTGCAAAAAGCCGCGGCGGCTGACATTCTCGATCGCGACGTGAACGGCGGTCATGGGTCACGCTCCCGTGGCGGCCGCCTTGATGGCGGCGGTGATGCGCTGATAGCAGCCGCAGCGGCAGATATTGCCGCTCATGACGTTGAGGATTTCGCTTTCGGAGGGGTTCTTGTTGGTCGCGAGCAAGGCCGCGGCCTGCATGATCTGCCCCGATTGGCAATAGCCGCATTGCGGCACGTTAAAGGTGCGCCAAGCGCGCTGCACCGGATGGTTGCCGTCGGGATCGAGGCCCTCGATCGTGGTCACCGAGCGGCCATTGACGTCGGAGATCGCGGTGATGCAGGCGCGAGTGGCCTGGCCATCGACATGGACAGTGCAGGCGCCGCAGAGCGCCACGCCGCAGCCGAATTTGGTTCCGGTCAGAGCGAGTTCGTCGCGCAGATACCACAGGAGCGGCATCGACGGATCGCCATCGAAGCTCACCTCCCGGCCGTTGACGCGGAGTTTGATCATCAGTGCTTCCTCCCCTCGGGGCGCCGACCGCGGGCGTTCCCGGTCCGAACGGTGGTTTTGCTTAACCCTAGTGCCAACACGCCCTTAAGGCAATCGGGCATGCCGCGGGCCAGTGTGCGCCAGCGAGAATTAGGGTTTGGCAGATGGGAGCCGATCACGCGACGTCTACTTCGGCATCAGCGCCGGCCCGACGTTCTATGGCGACACTGCGCCGATAGCGATGGCTCATGGCTGCACGCTCGCCGAGCAGTGCGACTTGCCACCCGGAACCCCGTGGGCCAGCAGGGTCAGTGAATGGCCCGCCGCTGCGCACCTCGCGACGCTGCGCGCCGAGATCGGTCCGCACATGCGCAGTAGCGTTGGCTGAGTAAGTCCAGCCGGGGCGGCTCGCAAGAGCGGCCTTTCGGCTTTCGATCATCGGCGTAAATAGTCTTGCACGTACAGGATGAATTATTGTCATCAAACGGTCACGTCGTCCATTGATACCGAATGTTTCGAAAATGTCTCGCCGCTGCCACAAAGCGCGACCATCGTTGTTCCTGTCGGACCGCTCGCAGTTATTCCCGAAACGCAAGTGAACATAGCAGCAATTTAAAGCCCTCCGACGAGACTATCACCTCGAATGTTTCAATCCGAGGGCGTGGGCGCCGATCGATCATTCAAAACAGCAGGGAACGAGATGATGTACCGGATCTGCTATGACGACGGTGTGGCCCGCGACGCTGGCACCCGCACCGAGTATTACCGCAGCGAGTTTGAAGCGTTGAAACGGGCGCGCCAGCTGCTCGAGGATGGCGATCACCACGGCATCGCAATCCATGACGGCTCGGGCAGTGTTCTGACCGGCATCCGGCTCGAGCTGAAGCTCGGTCTCGCGGCCACAGACTAGGCGCCGCCCGCGATAAAAAGGGCCGGCGAACGTACTCTGATCACCGGCCCTATTTCCCCGACGGTCATCGCCGCTCCCGGCTGTACCGGGCTCCGATCATAAACCAAATCACGTGCCGGTGAATCGCTCCCGAAAAACAGATCGATTCCCGAGGTTAAAGACTCCAAACGCAAGAGGCAAAGCCTCTCGCCGGCGCGAAGGATCGCTTGATCCCGAGGATCGAGAGCACCTGGCGCAACCGGGTGTCGAGGTTCAACATGGGCGTTGCTCCGGTTTGTTTGAGTTGCCGACCGGAATTTGTTTGTTCGTCATCGATCATCGCCCTTTTTCGGCGAAGCACCTTTCCTATACGTTGATGATCCGATGGACGCGCTACCGAGCATGCGCACCTTCGGCACTGTAGCGGCGCTAAAGAGCTTCAGGGCCGCGGCCGAGCGCGCAGGCCTGCGACCGGTGCCAGCAAGCATGCGATGCATCTGGAGCGACGCGCCTGCTGAATCTCACAAGCCGGCACGTCAGCCTCATCGAGACCAGGGATTCGCGACTGAAATAGCCGGATAGCGGCCAGCGCTGCATGTCGCCCATCCGCCCGTATTACCGGGAGCCGGGATCGGCAACGGGGTCCGCGGTTGACGGGCTCAAGGCGCCACACCCGGCGCATTTTTCCGCCGCATCGCTGAAAATGTGAAAGCGGCGGTCTTGGTCGAGGCCCGGCAATTCGAAGCCGGCACGGTGGCTCCAACAAATGTCTTCTACTGAAGACAAATATTTTCGATTGCATACAAACGAGCGTTTGGTATGATGCCGCTCGAGGTCGCTCATCGGGGCTGATCAGGCGGGAGATATGGACCGGCCGCACGCAGCGGATTCAGGAACCGGCACCCTTCAGGCCAGGGGCGTTGAAACCGAGCCCTTCGGCGGGAGCCGCGAGAGGGTCGTTCCCGGTGACCTCAGCCGGGGCAAGCCGGTAGGCGCGGTCGTCGCAGCCGCCAAGGTCCTGCGCACGTTGCACGCTTCGGAGCGGCCGTTGAACGCGAGCGAGGTCGCCCGCGCCGCGCGGCTTCATCGCGGGACCGCGTACAACATCCTGCGAACCCTGCAGGCCGAGGGTTTTGTCGGCTACGACGAGGCGACTCGCGGCTATTCGGTCAGCCTACACCTTCTCGAATTCGCCTATGGCGTCTTGCGGCGCAGCGGGCTCATGGACCTGGCGCGGCCGCCGATGCACGCGATCTCCGATGCGCACGGTGTGTCGGTTTATTTGTCCAAGGTGCTGGGGCCGTCTTCGCTGCTGCTGTTGGATTGGGTTGGCATCGCATTCCGCACTGACCTGCATGTCACTGTCGGCCGCCAATCTCCCGTTCCTGCGGGCGCGTCGGGTGTCATTATGGGCGCTTTCGGCAGCAGCAACGAGCCGGAACTCGAAGCGCTGTTCTCGCAGGTCGAGTGGTACCAAAAGCCGTCCTTTACCGATTTCCTGGCGCGGGTAAACGAGGCGAGAAGGACCGGTTTCGCAGTCGATCACGGCGCGATGTATCAGGGAATTACGCTTGTCTCGGTACCGGTTCTGTCGCCGTCTTGGGAGCTGCTGCTGATCCTGACCGCGGCGGGGCATTCGCATGATCTGGATGCCGAGGCGCTTGGAGCGCTCAGCCGTGCGATGCAATCGGCAGCAGGCCGGCTCTCGGAGAGCGTCCGATTGTTGCGTCTGGGATGACTCGATCGATTTTTTCGCATGAGGGAAGACAGCATGGATAGATCGCCAGCGGTCCCCACCCCCTCCCTGATCCTCCCCCGCACGCGGGAGAGGGAAGGGTGGGGGCCAGAGCCAGGCTTGGATTTCGACGCGATCGTCATCGGCGCCGGCGTTTCCGGCCTCTACCAGCTCTACCGGTTGCGCGAACTCGGCTTGCACGTGCGGGTGTTCGAGGCCGGCAGCGGCGTCGGCGGCACTTGGTACTGGAACCGCTATCCTGGTGCCCGCTTCGATTCGGAAAGCTGGACCTATGGTTTTTCGTTCTCCCAAGAGCTGCTGGAGGAATGGGACTGGGAGGAGCATTTCGCCGGCCAACCCGAGACCGAGCGCTATCTCAACTATGTTGCCGACAAGTTCGACTTGCGCCGCGACATCCAGTTCAACAGCCGCGTCACGGCGGCGCATTACCAGGAAGACACGTCTAGCTGGGAGGTCACGCTGGGCGACGGCAGGCGCTACAATGCGCGGTTCCTGATCACCGCTGTCGGCGTCCTCTCGGCGGCGACCATGCCGCGCATCCCCGGTGTCGAGAGCTTCCGCGGCCAGTCCTGTCATACGCATTATTGGCCGAAGGAACCGGTGAGGTTCGAGGGCAAGCGCGTCGCAGTGATCGGCACCGGTGCCACCGGTGTGCAGACGATCACGGAAGTGGCCAAAACCGCCGGCCATTTGACCGTGTTCCAGCGTACCCCCCAATGGTGCGCACCACTGCACAATGCCAAAATCAGCCACGAGGAGATGCGCCGGATCCGGGCTCATTATCCCGAGATCTTCGCGCGCTGCCAGGAAACCTACGGCTGCTTTATCCACGCGACCGACCCGCGCGCCACCCACGAGGTAACAAAAGCGGAGCGGGAGGCGTTCTGGGAGAAGCTCTATGGCGAGCCCGGCTTCGGTATCTGGATGGGCAATTTCAAGGACATCCTGGTGGATCGCCAAGCCAATGCACTGATTTCGGATTTCGTCGCGCGCAAGATCCGTCAGCGGGTCAAGGATCCGGTCGTCGCCGAGAAGCTGATCCCGAAAAACCACGGCTTCGGCACCCGCCGGGTGCCGCTCGAGAGCGGCTACTACGAAGTTTACAACCAGCCTAACGTCAAACTGATCGACATCAACGAGACGCCGATCGAGCGCATCACCCCGACCGGCATCAAGACCAGTGACCGCGAATACGAGTTCGACATCATCATCTACGCGACCGGTTTCGACGCGATCACCGGTGCCTTCGACCGCATCGACATTCGCGGGGTCGACGGGGTGTCGCTGAAGGGAAAATGGCAGGACGGGCCGCAGACCTTTCTCGGTATCCTGGTGGACGGCTTCCCCAACATGCTGATGGTCATGGGTCCGCATGCCGGGCTCGGTAATTTTCCGCGCGCGGTCGAATACACCGCCGATTGGGTCACCGGTCTGATCCGCTTTGCGCATGACCGCAGCCTAAGGCGCATCGAGCCGACCGCGGCGGGCGCCGTCGCCTGGACCGACCACGTCATCGAAGCGAGTGAGGGCTTGCTCTTCACCGAGGTCGACTCATGGATGACCGGCATCAACCGCAATGTCGAGGGAAAGCAGGTGCGCCGGATCATGCGCTACAGCGGCGGCCACCCCGCCTTTCGCAAGCGCTGCGACGCCGTCGCGGCAGACGGATACCGTGAGCTGACGCTGGCTTAGCCGTCACAATGGATTGCACCGACGGCGCTCAGCGCGGGGCAGTGCCCCTCACCCAGCTCCGGATAGGGCTCGGCTTCGCCTCGCCAACCCTACGCAACCCTCTCCCCCACTGGGGGAGAGGGAAGGGTGAGGGGGCTTCTCGATCAAGACACCGGCGTTTGTTTTGAATTTGACCACTGACACAAAAGGAGCTGGTTATGGGTCGCACCTACAATGTCATCGATGCCGACGGTCACATCCTGGAGCCGTTCGATCTCTGGAACAAATACACCGACCCGAAGTACCGCGCTCGGGCGCCGCGCCTTGTCGAGGACGATAACGGCAAGCGCCGGTTGATCATCGAGGAGCGCGCGGCCGGCGACCCGCAGCGTGGTTTCGGGAGCATCGGCGGGATCGGCGCGCGGCAGGGTGCGGTCAAGGCGACCGAGCTGAAATACGAGGAAGGTCGGCCCGGCGGGTTCGATCCCCACAAGCGCATCCCCGACATGGATCTCGACGGCATCGACGCCGCCTTTCTCTATCCGAGCGTGGGGCTGTTTGCCGGGGCTGTGCACGACCCCGACCTCTCCGCAGCACTGTGCCGCGCCTACAACCGCTGGCTTGCCGATTACTGCAGCCCCTACCCCGACCGGCTGTTCGGCGTGGCGATGCTGCCTATGCAGTCGGTGCCGCACGCGATCGAGGAGATGCGCTTCGCGCGAAAGGAGCTCGGCTTCAAGGGCGCCTTCCTGCGCCCCAACCCGTACAACGACAAGATGATCGACCACCCCGATTACGAGCCATTCTGGACGGCGGCCGAGGCCCTCGACATGGCGATCGGGTTCCATGAAGGCGGTTCGAGCGGCATGCCGAC
>JAFAHP010000478.1 GCA_019237175.1 Alphaproteobacteria bacterium | reverse complement strand
GCGCGCCAATCCAACAGCTGTTCCAGTCACGCTGACCGCGCCTAAAGCCCAAACAACGTTACGTGGGCGATTGCGGGCGCCGCGGGGATCACTCTCGCGGTGAGCCCTGCCGATTGGACGCGTTATTGCCTTTTGCGCGGCAGGGAGAGCGGGTAGGTTCGGGTGTCGGCCGCGGCGGTCGGGGGATGTCCTGCCGGTCGCCGAACCGGCCGCTCAATACACAACTCCGGGAGGGAGTGGTTATGCCGAGTTATGAATTTACGAACGAAGATGTCGAATATGTGCACCATACCGACAAGAAGCTGATCGCACGGCTTTACAAGCCCAAAGGCGACGGGCCGTTTCCGGCGGTTGTCGATCTGCACGGCGGTGCGTGGACGAGCG
Organism: Alphaproteobacteria bacterium; assembly: GCA_019237175.1. GTDB lineage: Bacteria > Pseudomonadota > Alphaproteobacteria > ATCC43930 > CGMCC-115725 > AP-15. The sequence goes on along the minus strand of JAFAHP010000478.1, from coordinate 4,766 downwards.
GCGATCTGACCGGAACCCAAGGACTCGATCAGACCCTGGCCAAGAACGGGTTTGTCGTCGCCTCGCTCGAGTTCCGCCACAACGCCGACGGCTATCCGACCTCGCTCGTCGACATCAATTACGCGATCCGCTGGCTCAAGGCACATGCCCGCGAGCTCAAAGTCGATCCCAACCGGATCGGCATCGGCGGCGCTTCGAGCGGCGGCCATCTCGCCATGCTGGCGGCGATGCGCCCCAATGACCAACGCTATGCCGCGGTGCCTCTGCCGGCAGGCTCGCCGGCGGTCGATGCGACGGTGCGCGCGGTCGCGATGTCGTGGCCGGTCATCAACCCGCTGTCGCGCTACCGCAATGCGCAAAAGGCGGCCAAGAGCCCGAACCCGCCGGCCTATTCGATCGGGATGAAAGAAAAGCACGACCTCTATTGGAAAACTGAGGCGGCGATGGCCGAGGGCAACCCGATGCTGATGCTCGAACGCGGCGAAAAGGTAACGATGCCGCCGGCACTCTGGGTCCAAGGCCGGCCCGATATCGTGCACGACTATCATGACGACGATTCAAGCTTCCCCGGCAATGAGCCCGAACGGTTCATCTCCAACTACCGCAAGGCCGGCGGTGACATCGAGATCGTCTATATCGATAACGAGCAGCGGCAATCGAGCGCGGCATACGACCCGATCACCGCTTTCTTCAAAAAGCATCTCGGGTAGGAGCGCGCCGAAACGCCTCGCCCGTGGGTGCCCCTCACCCTCTCGCTGCGCGGGTCCCTCCCTCTCCCCGCTCGCGGGGAGAGGGTTGGGGTGAGGGGCCATCGCCGGGAAACCAATCGCCCAGCACTTGATCTTCGGTGAAATTCAATGCGGCGATCTTTCCGGTTACCTCTGGGATAGCTTCGTCATAGAGGCGGACCGTCCGCGTGATGCTCCTTATCGCCCGAGGCATCTGCGCTGCGACCATCCCGGCCGTTTCTGCTTTAAGACTTGGACTGTCGTCGAGCAAAAGTTCGATCTCCATCCGCTCGCGCGCGATCGTCTCCATCCATCCTCGCCGCGGTTCGCTCGCGGGCGAGCACTCGAGCTTGATCAGATGCTCGATGATCGTCGTGATACGGCTGCGCACCTCGCGTCTTTGCGATCGGCCCAAGCTGTCGATCTCCTCGGCGAGGTTCTCCCAGTCGAGCGGCAGGTTGGTGCCGAGTTTGGCGGCTTCGCGCAGCGCCGCCGCCTGCTCTTCGGTCCAGCGGACAAAATCCACTTCGTAGAGCTGCGCGCTGCTGCCAGACATCATCGACCCTCCTCGGCGACAGATATGACTGCCCCGCCCCACCGGATCAATTCCTGGCGGTGAGCGCGTCGGAAGTGCGTCCCTCGGGCGAGGCTTCAAATCACCGACAAAACCGCTTCGGGTGGACGGCCCAGCGCCGCCTTGCCGCCGGCGACGACGATCGGCCGCTCGATCACGATCGGGGTCTTGACCATCGCGGCGATCAATTGGTCCTCCGAGAGCGTCTTGGGGTCGATGCCGGCGGTCGCCGCTTCCTTTTTCCGCAGCAATTTGGCCGCAGGGATCTTCAGTTGGCCGAGGATCCGCTTGAGTTCGGCAGCCGAAGGCGGAGTTTTCAGATATTCGATGATTTCGGGCTCGACGCCACGCTCGCGCAACAAGGCCAAAGTGCGCCGCGAGGTGTTGCAGCGTGGGTTGTGGTACATTGTCACCGGCATTTCGGTCTTCTCCTCGGATCGGGACCTCGGTCGATCGAGAATAACGCGGGCGCGTCCCCTGGCATTGGTTTAAATTGGCGGGACGCGCGCGACGGGCCTGAGGGCTCGCGCGTTTGCTGCCGCCAGCCGCGCTGCCGACACCGGACCGCGGCCAATGTAGGAGGTGCAGATGCCGGAACATGTCTATCGGATCATAGAGGTTGCCGGTTCGTCGGAACGCAGCACCGATGATGCGATCAAAAACGCCGTGGCCCGGGCTTCACGCACCTTGCGCCAGGTAGGATGGTTCGAGGTGGTTCAGACGCGCGGCCACGTCGAAAATGGCAAGGTCGCGCACTTTCAGGTCGTCCTAAAGGTCGGCTTTACCCTGGAGGACGACGCGTCCGACTAGCGTCTGCGCGTTTTGGCGAGGCCGAGCGCGGCCAAACCGCTCAGGATCGAGACGCCGCCTGCGGCATGTAGAGTGGAGCGAAAGGCGGCGACAAACGCCGCGGGCGCCGCATGCCCGGCGGCGACGGCCGAAGCTTCGAAGGTATTGAACAACAGCGTCAGCAGCGTCGCTCCGCCGACGACGCCGAGCGTGCGGGTCAGCATCGCGACGCTGCCGGCGACCCCGCGATCGCGCTGCGGCATCGCACCCAGCACCGCGTCCGTATACGCGACCTGAAACAGGCCGACCCCAAATCCTTGCACGATCAACGCGGCCAGAATCAGGGGGATATCGGCGAGCGGGCCAATATTCGGACCGCCGACGGCGATCAGCCCGAGGCCGCCGAGCGCTGCGCCCGCAAGCGCGACGTGGCTGGCACGCACATGCTCGATCAACCGCGCGGCGATCGGTGAGGCGGCGATCGCACCGCCAAAGGAGGCTGCGAGAAACGCACCGGCCGACGGCAACCGCAGTCCGACGACACGGACCAGATAGTAGGGAACGAACAGCAACACCGAAAAACTCGTCAAATAAACGACCACGCTTGCCAGATTGATCGCGACAAAGGAAAGCTCGCGAAAAAATGCAAGATCGACAATCGGCGCCGGGAAGCGGGCCTCGTGACGGAGGAAGGCGTAGGCCCCGAATGCCGCCAGCGCCAACAGCGGTACCGCGCTCCAATTCTGATGACCGAGCCGCGGCACTTCGTTGATGAACAGCAACAGGCTGCTGATCGTCGACACCAGCAGCACGGCGCCGACCAGGTCGAGCGCATCGCGGCGCGGCGCGGTGATGGCGTCCGACCGCCCGGCGAAAAATGCCAACGGCACGAGGGCAAGCGGGGCCCGGAACCAGAACACCGCAGGCCAGCCCCAGACATTGACCAGCGCGCCGCCGATCAGCGGCCCGGCAGCCGAGGCCAGGGCAAAGATCATCGTGAAAGCCGCCACCGCGCGGCTGCGCCGGCTTTCGGGATAAAGCCCCGTGACCAGAGCCGGGGCGACGCTGATGATCAGCCCCGCCCCGATCCCTTGCAGAAAACGGCAGAACAGCAGCCAGCCGTAAGCGGGTGCCGCGGCGCACAACAAAAACGCCGCCACACTCCATGCCAACCCGGCGCGGAAAACGCGCGCATGGCCAAAAATGTCGCCGGCTCTGCCAAAGGCCAGCATCAGGCTCGCATAGGTCAGCACATAGCAGATGACGACCCACTGGATCATCTGGATCGGCAGGCCAAAGCTGCGCGTGATGTCGGGGAAACCGATATTGACCGCGGTGTCGAGCGGCACGACCGAGGCGCCGAGCCCGACCAAAACGAGGCGCAGCCGCTGCCGCGGTGGCATCTCGACCGCGCCTGACCGGAGGCGAAGCCGAGCTCGCACCGGTGGCGGGCCGCCGTCGTTACCGTTGCCCAAATGACGCCGTCAGCGCCGCCGCGAGATCGTCGAGGGCTGGCCCGGCAGCACGGACCATTTTGCCCATCAACAAAAAGCCGTGAATTTGGCTCGCGAAGTGCCGATGGTCGACGGCGACGCCGGCCTCCCGCAGCCGGCGAGCATAAGCGATGCCTTCGTCGCAAAGCGGATCGTAGCCGGCGGTCAGCACATAGGCGGGCGGCAGGTTCGATAGATCGGCGGCGCGCAATGGCGAAGCACGCCAATCCTCGGCATCCTCAAGCCGCCGAAGATATGCCTCGGCAAACCAGCGCATCGTCGCCTCGGTCAGCAGATGACCCTCGGCGAAGCGTCGATACGAGGTTTGTTTCATGCCGAAGTCGAGCGCTGGGTATAACAGCAGTTGGGCGCACAAGCGCGGGGCGCCGCGGTCACGGGCGATCAAAGATACCACGGTGGCAAGATTGCCGCCGGCGCTGTCGCCCCCGACTGCGAGCCGGGAGACGTCGAGCCCCAATTCGCCGCCGTTTTCTCCGAGCCAAAGCGTAGCGGCGACGCAATCCTCGACCGCGGCTGGAAATTTATGCTCGGGTGCCAACCGGTAATCGACGGCGACGACCGCACAGCCGGCGGCGTTGGCAATGTGCCGGCACATCGCGTCATGGGTTTCGAGATCACCGACGACCCAGCCGCCGCCGTGGAAAAAGACCAGCGTCGGGAGTTTTGCATCGGGACCGGCGCCGGCACCGCGGTACAACCGCAAAGTCAAGCTACCGCCCTCTGGTCCAGGAACGGCCAGGTCGCGGGTCTCAGCCACCGGCGGCGGCTCCGGCGAGAAAATCTCTCGGCCGCCGAGGAACAACGCGCGGGCCTCGGCCGGGCTCACAGCCTCGAAGGGTGGGCGGCCCGAGAGGCGCACCAATTCCAGGACGCGTGCGGCATCATCATCGAGCGGCATGGGGGTTCCTGCGACTGACAGCATCGATGCGACATTGTAGGAAACGCCGAAGCGTCGGCGCCAGAGACTTTCCCGGTGACAGAAAAACCGGTAGGCAATACAGAAAAGCCCCGGTCGGGGGGACCGGGGCTTCTGTGCCTATCGGTTTGCCCGTCCGACAGGCGAACGCATCGTTGGGGGGACAAAACGATGCCACACAAATACTGCGATGAATCGGTCTCGGTTGCAATTGATATTTCGCAACTTAACTACGAATTGCGGCA
>JAFAHP010000820.1 GCA_019237175.1 Alphaproteobacteria bacterium | reverse complement strand
CGGCCTGCGCCATGACCGGGCGTCGCAAGATCCTGGTGTTTGCCGGCGGCTATCACGGCGGCGTTTTCTATTTTCGCGGCCATGGGAGTGCAATCAACGCACCGTTCGAATATCTCATCGGCCGCTACAACGACCTCGACGCGGTCGGGGATTTGGTCCGTCCCTATCGCGCCGAACTCGCCGCGATCCTGGTCGAACCGATGCAAGGGTCGACCGGCTGCATTCCTGCCGACCGTGAATTTCTTGCCGGGTTGCGCGCATTGGCGGACGAGACCGGGGCCTTGTTGATTTTCGACGAGGTGATGACGTCGCGGTTGGCGCCGGGCGGCCTGCAGCAGGCGTTGGGCATCCTCCCGGACCTGACGACACTGGGCAAATATCTCGGCGGCGGCATGAGCTTTGGCGCGTTCGGCGGGAGCACCCGCATCATGGAACATTTCGACCCGCGCCGGGCCGACGCCTTTCAGCACGCCGGGACGTTCAACAACAACGGGCTGACGATGAACGCGGGCTATGTCGGCCTGACCGAGATTTACACGCCCGAGCGCGCCCTCGCATTGAACCGATACGGCGACCAATTGCGCGAGCGGCTGAACGCGATCGCGCGGGCCCACGGACTGGCGATGCAGTTCACTGGCCTCGGTTCAATGATGTCGGTGCATATGACCGGCATTCCGATCCGCTCCGAGGCGGATGCCGTGCGCGGCAACGCGGCGCTGCGCGACCTTTTTTGGTTCGATCTCGTCATGTCAGGGATCTGGTTTGCCAAACGCGGCTTCTTCGCGCTGTCGATCGCCCTCGACGAGACCGACGCCGACAAGCTCGCCGCCGCTGTCGACGAGTTTGCGCAGACCCGCGCCCCGCTGTTCGCTGCTGCGGGACGGCGGGGCGTGACGCAGAGCGGCCCCGGTCCGGCGGCGTTCCCCCATAGGGGTGGGCGCTTGCGAATTTAACATCACTCGTTCCGCGGCATCCGCCGAAGCTCGCAAAAAGTTCGGGAGCAGCGCCGCTCGATGGGCTGTCTCCCGAAAACCTTCCCTTGTGCGTGTAGTCACCTGCAGACTGTGCTCAACGCCCTTTTTCGACCTAGCTCACCAGATCTGCAAACATCTGTGAGTGTCCGTCGGGTGCAATGCTCAGAGTGGAACTGGCACCTACGGCGAACGTCGGATCAGACTGGAGCGGCGCAGATTGCGGCTTGCGGACAAGCGCATCTCCTCAGTCGAGCTGACCGACTTTTCAATCGCGCGTATCGAAGCAAAAGACACTTACATAGGAGAGGGGCGGCGTTCCTGCATTCTGCAACAAGGGAGTGCCGAGAATGGTTGGGTAATTTCCACTAATATTTATAGTAGCCGACACCGCAACCCAAATCACCTACCCTAGTTACGAAGCTTTCTTTCGGGACCGGGTTCGTGTTGTTACCCCCCGCTCTTTGAAACTGGTAGTCGACCGCGGTGATTTGACCTTCCGGCTTCTGTGCCGCGGCGTAGAGTTTCAGGCCATACGCATTGCCGGTTGGGTCCGTCAGAGTCCTGACGTCGGTGCCGAGCAATCTCTTTGCATTAGGGTTGGCAACGGTCACTCCGTCGCCAGCATTGAAGCAGAATGGATAGATGTCGCCTTTGACGAATCCGCCTTCTCCCTTGTTAAACATGTCCAGCGCTTTTGTCTTGTCTGCTTTTACGGCGGCAACCGCCTTTGCGAGCATGGCTTGGGCGTCGGCGGCCGTGCCTTGCGCGAATGCCGTGGTTGAAAACATAAGAATCATGGCCGCAAGGGCGCCAATCACGACTTTCCGGTACATCGATTTCCTCCTTAACTCAGGGTTGTTTGGGTCATAACCCCTCGCACTATGCGTGATTAATTCCCACATCAGAATCGCATCTTGAGGTAATTGTCAACGACCCGGCGGTCGTCGAGCGCGATCCTATGGCGAAAGGGGTTTGAAACGACTTTTGCCGGTTGCACCAGCGCCCGCGCTCCGCTCCGAAATGGCGTCAGCTTTCCAATACGATATCCAAAGTCCCGACCGGCGCCGGCTGCACGCGGCTGCCTCGGCGGAACCCTGGCGGCGCCAGATACTCGCGACCGGCCCTGGCGGCATCCCTCGACATCAGGCATGCTCGGCTGAGATCGGACCACCGGTGGGCCGGACGCCGCTCGCTCGGTTCGCCTTGTTATAGCTTGGCGATCTCGCTTCGCTCGTATGAGCTGTGCCGTTGAAGGGCGCCCGCGGAAGTTGTGGACCGTGGCCCAGTGTGAGCTATATCCGCCCACTGTTCACCATTGGAAGAGCGATCATCAACTGCGAGCGCAGCGAAGCAATCTCTGAGCTTGCGCTGATTAGGATTGCTTCGTCGCTCCGCTCCTCGCAATGACAACTAAAGCGTGATCAGGTACCGACGCTAAAACTTGACGCGGAACTTGCCGATCAAGACTTGCTCCTGGCCGGTGAAATTGGCAACGGCTTTGCGTTTGCCCCACTGATATTCGATGCCGGTGTCAACAAACGCGACCGGCGACCAGATCACGTTGAAATTGACCGCCTGCAACTGCTTGTTCGCGACTGTGGATTCGACTGGCCCGACGAGCTGGGACGAGACATTGGCCATCCAGTAACCGTAAGCGATATTCGACCGCAGTGTCGGCAGCCACCAATGTTGGTAGCCGACGACGCCGCCCGCCTCCATGATCGGGCTCACCAGAACATTGTTTGCCGCCGCAGGCGAGGTCGGCATTACCAGGTAATTGGTCGCGAGATCCCCGCCGGTCGCGTTGGTCAGATAACGGCCAATGGCATTGCCGACGGTAAATTGCCATTGGAAATCGTCTTTCTCATAGCCGAACCAGCCGGGCTTGACGTCGCCGGAGAGTCCGCCGCCATAGCCGACGAACTGCTGGTTCACGTATCTCCCGTCATTGATCGTCAATGTCGGGCGAATGATGCCGCGAATATCGACATGGCCCCAGGGCCGCGCCCAATAGGACGCAAACACCATGTCCGGCGCCGAGCTCTTGGTGGGGTTGAACGTCAAGGTGCAGCCCGAGGCATTGGTGACCGCGAAGCCGTTGGCGACGCAGGAACCGGCTCCGCCGTTGCTGGCCGGTACGAGGCCAGCAGTCGTGTTCACGACCTGACTCGTCGAATCGGTCGCG
>JAFAHP010000817.1 GCA_019237175.1 Alphaproteobacteria bacterium | reverse complement strand
GAGATCTTCGTAGAAATCATCGTTGATCTGAAGCACGGGTGCGTTGACGCAGGCGCCAAGGCATTCGACTTCGATCAAGGTGAACAATCCGTCAGCGGTCGTCTCCCCGAGCCGGATGCCGAGCTTGCGCTCGCATGCACCAATGATGTTGTCCGAGCCGCGCAGCCAGCACGGCGTCGTAGTACAGGCTTGCAGCAGATAGCGCCCGACTGGCCGAAGATGGAACATCGTGTAGAAGGTGCCGATTTCGTAGACCCGGATCGGCGGCATATCGAGGATTTGCGCGACGTGATCCATCGCCGCCCGCGGCAGCCATCCACGGCTCTGCTCCTGCGCGATCCACAACAGCGGAAGCACCGCACTGGCCTGCCGGCCCGGCGGGTATTTGGCGATATGCTGCTTGGCGCGATCGAGGTTTTCCGCCGTGAATGAAAAGCTTCCTGGCTGCTCGAACGGCCGTGCGACGGTAGAGTTCATCGGTCGATCTCGCCAAAAACGATGTCCATCGAGCCGAGGATTGAAACCAGATCGGCCAGCATATGCCCACGGCACATGAAATCGGCAGCCTGTAAAAAGGCAAAGCCCGGGGCGCGGATCTTGCAGCGATAGGGCCGGTTGGTGCCGTCGGAGACGAGATAAACGCCGAATTCCCCCTTTGGCGCTTCCACCGCCGTATACGTCTCCCCCGCCGGCACGTGATAGCCCTCGGTATAGAGCTTAAAAAAATGGATCAGCGCTTCCATCGAGCTTTTCATCTCGGCGCGCGGTGGCGGTGACACCTTGCGATCGTTGATTTTGACCGGCCCCTGGGGCATTTGTGTGATCGCCTGCTCAATGATACGAACGGATTGCCGCATCTCCTCGACGCGCACCAGATAGCGATCATAGGAATCGCCGTTGCGGCCGATCGGAACATCAAATTCGATCTTGTCATAGGCATCGTAAGGTTGCGCCCGGCGCAAATCCCAGGCCACCCCCGAACCACGCAGCATTGGTCCGGAAAATCCCCAATCCGCCGCCTGTTCGGCAGTGGCCACGCCAATATCGACACTCCTTTCCTTGAAGATGCGGTTTTCGGTCAATAACCGCTCGATGTCGTCGATCGTCTTGGGAAATGTCCGGCAGAACGCGAGGATGTCGTCAGTCAGGCCGTCCGGCAGGTCGAGATGGACACCGCCTGGCCGGAAATAGTTGGCGTGCAGGCGAGCGCCGGAAGCACGCTCGTAGAATTCCATCAGCCGCTCGCGCTCCTCGAAGCCCCACAGAAACGGGGTAATCGCCCCGATATCGAGCGCGAAGGCGCAGACGCACAGCAGATGGTTCAGGATGCGGGTGATCTCCGCGAACATTACGCGGATATACTGGGCCCGCGGCGGCGGTGTGATCCCCATCAGTTTTTCGACGGCCAGGGCAAAGGCATGCTCCTGACACATCGGCGAGACATAATCGAGCCGATCAAAATACGGGATCGCCTGCAGATAAGTCTTATATTCGATCAGCTTTTCGGTGCCGCGGTGCAATAGACCGATATGCGGGTCGACGCGCTCGATGACCTCGCCGTCCATTTCGAGTACCAGCCGCATCACGCCGTGGGCCGCCGGGTGCTGCGGCCCGAAATTCATCATGAAATTCTTGATCCGCGGTGGCCCTTCCAGCTCACTCGCTTCGAACCTTTCACCACTCATTGCTGGCCCCGCGCGGGAGCATCCCCACCCTCATCTTCGCCGGCCTTCTCATCGCCCGGCAGGATCTTGTCCATCCCTTCCCATGGCGACAGAAAATCGAACCGGCGGAACTCCTGCTGCAGCCGCACCGGTTCGTAGATCACCCGCTTTTGCTCTTCGTCGTATCGCACCTCGACATAACCCGTCAGCGGGAAATCTTTGCGCATCGGGTGCCCTTCAAAGCCATAATCTGTCAGGATCCGACGCAGGTCCGGATTGCCGGCGAAGTAGATGCCAAACAGATCCCAGGCTTCACGCTCCCACCATCCCGCACTGCTAAAGACTTCAGTCGCGGAAGGTATGAGGTCGTCTTCATTGGTCTCGACCTTGAGCCGAATGCGCTGGTTCAAGCTCATGCTCAGCAGGTTGTAAACAACCTCGAACCGGCGTGGCCGGTCGGGATAATCGACGCCGCAAATATCGCACAAAACCGTGAACCGGCATTTCGGATCGTCGCGCAAAAACCGCAATACATCGGCGAGCGCTTGACGTTCGACCCGCATTGACAGCTCCCGATGACATATCTCGCTGCCGGTCACCGCCCCGGGGAAAGCAGCCGCAATATGATCGGCGAGTTCGTGCAGCCGCTGTTCCATCGTAATATATCGATTACCGCGCGAAGTTGTTGGTACGACGGATCTTTTTCTGAAGCAAAAGGACCCCGTAGAGCAAGGCCTCGGCGGTCGGCGGGCAGCCCGGTACATAAACGTCCACCGGGACAATGCGATCGCAGCCCCGCACCACCGAGTAAGA
>JAFAHP010000133.1 GCA_019237175.1 Alphaproteobacteria bacterium | reverse complement strand
GGCATCTTTCCAGCGTGTTGCGCCGATGCCGCAAGCGAGATGCAGAGCCACAGCACGAGAGCCGCGGTGAGCCGCCTCATGCGATGACCCCGCCGAGTTGTCCAGGTTTGATCACCGTGTTGGCACCGCGCCTGCGGGGGGGAAAGGAGAGGGTCCGAAAGGGGTGGATCGCCCAATCGCTTATGCTTCCCGGTTAGGCCGAATTAACTCCCTGCTAGGCCAAATTAAATCGCTGTTCGGCCGCTTAGGGAATTTGCCGCGTGGCTCGGCCAAGATCAATCACTTGGCGGCGTCGGTTCTGTCCCGAACGGCTGCGAAATCGTATATTTCCCGGTATCTTCCCGGTGTGCAGGGAAAGGCAGAGGGCGAGACGCGCACGGCTTAGCATCTGTAGTACGCCGCGATCGCCGATGCTATAGGCGTCTTCTGGCTTCGCACCGAGCGGAGGACCACGATGGCCGCCCGAGCTGGCCCGCGGAATTTGATTACCGACGTGCCGGGGATCCTGGTCGGACAGGCGGAAGATCACCGCAGCATCAGCGGCACCACGGTCGTGCTCGCCGAAATGCCGGCGGTGGCTTCGGTCGATGTCCGCGGTGGGGCGCCGGGCAGTCGCGAGACCGAGCTGCTCGGTCCCGGCACCCTGGTCGACCATATCGACGCGGTCGTGCTGTCCGGCGGTTCCGCCTTCGGACTCGACGCCGCCGCCGGCGTCATGGATTGGCTCCTCGAAATGGGCCGCGGCTTTACGGTCGGCTCGATCAGAGTACCAATCGTCCCAGCCGCAATCCTGTTCGACCTAGGCTTCCCCGGCCGGCAGTCATGGACCGGCGAGCCGCCTTATCGTGCGCTCGGCCGCCGGGCCGTGGCGGCTGCGGCAAGAGACTTCGTGCTCGGCAATGCCGGGGCCGGGCTCGGGGCCACGGCCGGCCGGCTCAAAGGCGGGATCGGCAGCGCCTCGCTAGCTCTCCGCGATGGCGCCATGGTCGGAGCGATCGTTGCCGTCAACGCCTGGGGTGCTGCCGTGCGGCCGGATTGCGGGCGCTTCTGGGCCGCCGATCTGGCGCTTGCCGGCGAGGTCGAGCGGCAGCCTCCGATCCCCGATGCGGCGCTCGATCCGGAAGATTTCTCGCAATGCGGTGCGGCGGTTCCTGGGGCCAACACGACGATCGCGGCCGTCGCCACCAACGCCGCACTCGATAAGGGTGGGTGCCGGCGTTTGGCGATCATGGCCCAGGATGGCCTCGCCCGCGCCATCCGGCCGATCCACTCGCCGTTCGACGGCGACACCGTGTTCGCATTATCGACTGGCGCCGGCCCGCCGGTCGAACCGGTCGCGCTGGCACGGCTTGGCAGCGCCGCCGCGGATTGCCTCGCGCGCGCCGTCATGCGCGCCGTGCTCGCCGCCGAGCCACTCGGCGGGGTTCCGAGCTGGCGCCAGCTGTGGGACAGCGCGGCGTGACACCCGCGCAATCGTTTGCCGATTGTGGTGGCAAACTTTGTCTTGTCGCTACTTCAGGATATGTTGCGAATCGGAACCCCCGACAGAAGGACGGGAAAAGAGCATGCGTTGGATCGGCCCTCGATACACGGCGGTTTTGGGATTCGGGATCCTCGCCTTCTGCTTCGCGAGCGAGGGTAAGGCGCAGATCCCGGTCCCGAACGAGCCCGCGGAAATCAATGCCTGCGTGTGTCTGCAGGCGGCCTCTGCGGCGTTTGCGGCGGATAAGGACGCCAAATCTCAGGCTCTGACGGCGGCCAACCAACAGCTCGCCAATTTAGATGCCCAGCTTGCATCTGCGCGGTCCGGGATCGACATAAACAACCCCGACTCGGTCGCCCGTTACAAGGCCTTGCTCGAACGGCGTGATGCGGCCTACGGACAGATCAGTCCGGCTCAGTCGGTGGCCGCGGCAGCCGTCGCCCGCTACAACGCGAGCGTCGGCGAGTACAACCAACGCTGCGCCGGCCGCCCGTTCAATTCGGAGCTGGTGGCGCAAATCCAGGCGCATCCAAACTGCCCGCCGCTGCGATAACCGACCCTTCGGGGCCTCGTTATCACTTTTCCAGGTAAAGCATTTCCGGTGAAATCTGCGGCTCGGCGATGAGCGCCCAGCTGCCGCTTCGCCAGGCTCGGAAAAAGCAACTGCGCCGCCCGGTATGGCACGCCACTCCGTGCTGATCGACCAGCAGCAGCACGGCATCGCCATCGCAATCGAGGCGCAGCTCATGCAACAGCTGAACCTGTCCGGAAGTCTCCCCTTTGCGCCATAGCCTGGCGCGGGCACGTGACCAATAGCAGGCCCGGCCCTCGGCCAAGCTGGCGCGGACCGCGTCGCGGTTCATCCACGCCATCATCAGGATTTCGCCGGTATCGTGCTGCTGAGCAATCGCTGGCACGAGGCCGTCGGGGCCAAATTTGATCTCTTCCAGCGCGCGCTCGATCGGGTCCGCCACCCTACCATCCCTCCGCCGTGTCGCGTGCCCGCCGCGGGTGGCAGCGGGCAGGGCGCCATACTACATTGCCGATCCAGAGAGATAGCCTGCGATATTGCCGGGCCCGCCGGATAGCTCCCCTCTCCCGTCGGGAGAGGGCTTTATGTTGCGATCGGAAGCTGATTTGGATGCGCATTTCTAGATGACCAGCCTGCCTGTCACCGTTACCGACACCCTCGCTTTGCTCGGCAGCGCCGATTACATCGCCGATCGAAGCCTGGCGACCGCGGTGCACTTGGCACTGCATTTGAAGCGGCCGCTGTTTCTTGAAGGCGAAGCCGGGGTCGGCAAGACCGAGATCGCCAAGGTGCTGGCGACGGCACTCCAGCGCCGGCTCATTCGCCTGCAGTGCTACGAGGGTCTCGATGTAGCCTCGGCGGTCTACGAGTGGGACTATGCGCGCCAGATGATCGAGATCCGCCTGGCCGAAGCGGCCGAAGAGGACCGCTCGGAGATCGAGGGGACGATCTTCTCCGACCGGTTTCTGATCAAACGGCCGCTGTTACAGGCGCTGGAGCCGGAGATCGAGGGTCCGCCGGTATTATTGATCGACGAACTCGATCGCACCGATGAGCCTTTTGAGGCCTATCTGTTGGAGCTCCTTTCCGATTTCCAGGTGACGATCCCGGAAATCGGGACGGTCCGCGCCGATCAGCCGCCGATTGTCGTCATCACCTCGAACCGGACCCGCGAAATCCACGATGCGCTGAAGCGGCGGTGCTTCTACTATTGGGTCGACTACCCGACCGCCGCGCGCGAGCTCGAGATCCTGAAGCGCAAGGCACCCGGGGCCAGCGAGAGTCTGTCGCGCGAGGTCGTCGGCTTTGTCCAGAAGTTGCGCGGGCTAGACCTCTTCAAGCTGCCCGGCATCGCCGAGACGATCGACTGGACCGACGCGCTGATGCAGCTTGATGTGCTCGAATTAACCCCGCACGCGATCAACGACACCTTGGGCGTGCTGCTCAAATACCAGGACGACATAGCCAAGCTGCACGGCAGCGAGGCTGCGCGGCTGTTGGAGCAGGTCAAGTCCGAGATTGCCGCGACCGGCCGGTGACCACAATGCCGGATGCCGGCGGATCGCTGCTCGCCAATCTGATGCATTTCGCGCGCGCGTTGCGCGCGGCGGGGCTGCCGGTCGGGCCGGGGAAGGTTATCGATGCGGTCGCTGCCGTGCGAACCATCGGCATCACCGATCGCCGCGATTTCTATTGGACGTTGCATGCCGTGTTCGTCAACCGGCCGGACCAGCGCCTCATCTTTGACCAGGCCTTTCACGTCTTCTGGCGCAATCCCGATCTCCTCAAGAAGATGATGGGTCTGGTGCTCCCCGAATTGCGCATCGAGAGCGAAGAGGACCACGGTGCCGCAATGGCCCGGCGATTGGCCGAAGCGCTTCACCCTAATCAAGGGGAGAACGAAACTGAAGAGGCCGAGACCGAGCTCGATGCGGCAATGACCTTTTCCGACCGCGAGCAGCTGCGCGGCATGGATTTCGAGAAGATGTCGCTCGAAGAGCTGGCGCGGGCCAAGGCCGCGATCCAAAGGCTTCGCCTGCCGGTCCAGGACGTCCCGACCCGGCGATTTGCGCCGGACCGGCACGGCGCTCGAGCTGACCTCCGAGCAACCTTGCGTGCCGCGTTGCGCTCGGGCGGGCTGATCGAATTGAAGCGGCGCAACCCCCGCCGGCGCCCGCCGCCGCTCGTCGTCTTATGCGACATCTCCGGCTCGATGAGCCGCTACAGCCGGATCTTTCTGCATTTCATGCACTCGGTCACCAACGACCGCGACCGCGTTCATACTTTTGTGTTCGGGACGCGGCTTACCAATATCACCCGATATCTGCGCCATCGCGACGTAGATCTCGCGCTCGAACGCGTCGCCGAGGCGGTCGTCGACTGGTCGGGCGGCACCCGTATCGGCCATTGCCTCGGCGATTTCAACCGCCTGTGGTCGCGTCGGCTGCTGGGTCAGGGGGCGATCGTGCTGTTGATCACCGACGGGCTCGACCGCGACGCCGGGGCCGGTCTCGCGCACGAGATGGACCGCCTGCACCGCTCCTGCCGGCGGCTGATTTGGCTAAACCCGCTGTTGCGTTACGAGGGTTTCGAGCCAAGATCTCTCGGGATGAAGGCGATGATGCCGCATGTCGACGAGTTCCGGCCGGTGCACAATTTGGAAAGCCTGGAAACTCTGATCGAGGTGCTGAGCGCACCGATCGCCCGGCGCGGGACGGCAGCCTCGGCGTGGCAGCAAAAAGAAGAGAGGGCAGCATGAGCGATACGGCAGAGATCCTCGACCAAGCGGCGCGGTGGCGCGAGATGGGCTCGGGTGTAGCGCTGGCGACGGTCGTCAGCGCCTGGGGCTCCTCGCCGCGCCCGGTCGGCGCCAAGCTCGCGGTCGACGACAAGGGCGCCATGGTTGGCTCGGTGTCGGGCGGCTGCGTCGAGGGCGCGGTCGTGACCGA
>JAFAHP010000609.1 GCA_019237175.1 Alphaproteobacteria bacterium | reverse complement strand
CAGATCTTGCGGATCGACTGGCGCAGCTCGGGATAGTCCTCACCGAGGGCCACCATTGTCGGCGTGTCGCTCACCTCGCCCTCCACATGCCGGGTTTTGCCGACAATAATCCGCCTGCGGCGAATTACCAATTGCGAGGACGGCGGGGAGCTGCGTCGTCAGCGCAGGCGACCGCGGCCCGAGCTCCGACAACTTCGTGGGTGAAAAGCCATGCCCCGGTTCACCAGTTCAGTCCCGGCGACGGCCGCGCGGATGTTGATCGGCATCCTGGCGTCATCCGCACTCTGCGCGCCGCCGGCGCGCGCGGCCGATCTGGCGGCTGCGGACGCGGCGCACCATGTCGGCGAAACCGCCACGGTCTGCGGCATCGTTGCCTCCGGCAAGTTCGACTCCGATCTGAAATCGCAGCCGACCTTTCTCGATTTCGAGAGACCTTACCCGGATCAGGTGTTCACTGTCGTGATATTTGGCTCGGATCGGAGCAAGTTCGGAACACCGGAAACTTCGCTGCGCGGCAAGCACCTCTGCGTGACCGGCAAAATCCAGGACAGAAGCGGTCTGCCGGAAATTATCCTGAACGATCCGAAGCAGCTGAGACAGTAGGGGGTGAACTGAACCCCTCGGATGCGCCCAGATAGTGCGCTATTTAAGTTTGCCGCGTTGCCGGGACTTGGTCCTGATCATTTCCCACAAGTGGCTCTGGACACAGGCGTGGGGCCGAAAGGAGGGCTGGGTCGGCACACCCCTTCGAGACGGCGCTCCGCGACCTCCTCAGGGTGAGAACTCTTCTTAATGCCATCAAGAAACCGACCTCATGCTGAGGAGCGCTCGGAGAGCGCGTCTCGAAGCACGCACGGCATCGATGCAGCATCTCGTCGCCGCGCCCTGCGCAGTGGGAAGTCATCGGCTGATGGCCTGATTGTCCAATGCACACTTATGGGTAAAGATCAGGACTTGGTCCGGGCATTCACGAGACAGCGGCATGCGCCGTGCGGGTCCCCGTCTTTGAGGGAATCGTCTGTCCGGATGACAGTTGTCTACGCGGTCGGCTCAAATAAAGGGGGTGGGTGGACCTGCCGATGAACCCGAACCCAGCCGATGCCGCCGAGGACCTCGATCGCCTTCTCGCCGAGATCCGCAGCTGTAGGGTTTGCGCGGCGCACCTGCCGCTAGGGCCGCGCCCGGTGGTGCGCGGGCGACCGACCGCACGTTTGCTGATCATCAGCCAGGCGCCGGGGCTACGGGTCCATCAAACCGGTTTGTCGTTCGACGACAAGAGCGGCGACCGGCTGCGCTTTTGGCTGGGGCTCGATCCCGACCGTTTTTACGACGAAAGCCGAGTCGCCGTCATGGGTGTGGGATTCTGCTACCCCGGACGCGCTCCGAGCGGTGCCGATCTGCCGCCGCGCCGGGAGTGCGCCCCGCTGTGGCACGCTCGCATGCGTGCCCTGTTGCCGGCGGTCGAGCTGACCTTGCTGATCGGCCGATACGCGGTCGGTTGCTGCCTGCCGTCACAGCGAGCGACGCCGATGAGTCGAGTGCTTGCGAGATGGCGCGCGTTCCTGCCTGAATATTTTGTGCTGCCGCATCCGAGTTGGCACACCATCCGCTGGTCGCGCGACAATCCCTGGTTCGAAAACGAGGTGCTGCCCGAATTACGCACGCGGGTCGCCGCCGCGATCAATCGGTAGCGGCTTCGATCCGATCGATATCTTCCTCGCTAAAGCCAAAATGATCGCCGATCTTGTGGATCAGCCTATGGCGGACCAGGCGGGCCAAACCCTCCCCGGTCTCGCCAAGCACCGCCGAGATCATGCCGCCGGCCTGTAATCAAAGTAAGCCCCGCCCCCTCCCCTCCCTCCCGCCGCGCGTGAGGGAGGATTAGCAGGGGGCACATCGGGTATTAGGCAGCGGCTTTTTCGCGCTGCGAGGCTTTGACGCGGGCGAGCATTTGAGCCGCGTTCTTGTGCAGGATCTGCTCGCGCGCTTCCTCGCCGATCTGTGCTTCCGCGAGCGCCTTGTTTGTCCAGTCGCAACCGAACTCGGTGCCGTCGGTG
>JAFAHP010000190.1 GCA_019237175.1 Alphaproteobacteria bacterium | reverse complement strand
GCGGCATTTGCAATCTATAGGCGCATGACGATCGCGATCACCCCGATCGACCATCCGGAGGCACTCTTATTGGCCGAGGCGCACGGACTGAGCAGCTACGACGCGGCATATCTGTGGTTGGCGCGCAACCTCTCCGCCGAGCTTGTTTCTTTGAATAATCGTCTGCGCGCACTGGAGTCGACGCGGCTTTGAGCGACCTCGTCCTTACGGCCGGTGGAAATAACATCGAACCACAGATCTTGTGACGGCTTTGAATTTGCCGCATTCCCAGGATGCTCGCGCTAACAACCCTTGAAGGTCTCTCGAAGTCCTATGAACATACCATCACAGCGATAAGTGCTATTGGCATTGTCTTGGCAGCAACTGCTGCCGTCGCTGCCGTTATAGTGTGTTTGCGTTTAGCTCGACGAAACGAGACAGCGCGCTTAAGAGCTGTGCTTTCTATAGGTTTATCTACTACAAATTCGTCCAAAATCGTTACTCTCCGAATTAATAATTTGAGCGTGCGGATCGGATAGCGCGACGGCGATCATCGTGCTCATATCTTGGCTCCAGCGCTCCTGTATCCGCTGGGCGAAGACCTGCGTGGAACATCTTGTTCACGCGGGGCAGCCCCAGCCCAGGAAGGTTACGTTTCCCTGTTAAATTCAGACTGAAATGTTCCGACCCGCACCATTCGCCGGTTTGAAATTCCCTGTCATTGGGAAAACAAGACTGATCCTGCGGGTTGTGGCCGCGTTTGCAGTGGTGATCATCGTCATCGCACGTTGTGCGCGTAGGGCTTGCGAAGCGGCATTATGATTTGACGGGGAGCACTAGGCGCGCCGCGGCGGCGCGCATCGGCGGCGGCAGCGGCGCCGGGCGGCGGGCGTCGAGATCGAGCTGTACGCCAAACTGGCTGAGGCGGGCGAATTCGTGTCCGCTGCGCGGATCGGTCATCCGATGCAACAACCGGATCGACGAGCTGCCGAGATGCACGATGCCGGTTTCGATCAGGTACCGACCTCCGACGCGCGGCACGCCGGCGATGCGCAGGGCGAGTTCAAAGGTCGAATAGCCGCGCCGTTCGGTTTTCATATAGTCGCCGGTCATGCCGATCGCCGCCGACACCTGGATCACGGCGTCGGTGAACCGGTGGACGAAGGCGGCGAGCGAAAAGCGGCCGAACTCGTCGAGATCAGAGGGCCGTACCCGGCCGCGAGCGGTTGCGATGGCACCTGCGGTCGAAATGGGATTGGGCCGTTGCTCGATCTCGGGCCCTTCCCAAATCATGACCGCGTCACTCAATGATTTGCGCTGGGCATCGGGCAGTTGCGCGGTTTCCCATGCCTCCTCGACCCAGGTGATGGTCTCGCCGTTCGCCGAATCGACAACTCGATGACCGAGGCGCAATGCCGGTTCAATCCCGATCGGCGCACTCTCGATATGAAAGCTGGCGCCGGCACGCAACTCGCGCATAAAGCGCAATGTGAAGCGCCGCGGAAAAACCCCGGTATTCACCGGTTCCGACAGACCAAGCAAATCGGCGAGAGTAATCGAGGCTTGGTCGATCCGATCGGCATAATAGGCGATCGTGAAATGCTCGGTGATGTCGCATTCCCACGGCGCCACCGAGCCGCGAAAGGTTTCGGTCCACTCCGCCACGCCGGCTCCCTCCGATGCGAGCCCGCTAGATCAACCGCCACTGTCCATCGGGTTGCAGGCAGCTGCTCAGTCTATAATGCTCCGGCCCGGTCGCCCTGCGCCGCGTCGTCAGTTGATAATCGAGGGTTTCGCAGTGCTGGCCATTTCGCGTGAATTTCCTGACGAGGGCGATCTTGCCGGAATTTCGCGACTCGGGATTGGTCCATTTGGCGGTGGTGCCGACTGGTTTGCCGTGCACCTGTTCGCTGACCGTCTGGCGGATAATGGCAAGGTCTTGCTTTGTCAGCTCGATGTTCGTTTCGAGCCCTAGTCCCAAAAACTGAGCCTGGGCCGGCAGCCAGGCGACCAGGACGGCACACAAGACGATGACTCTGATCGGCGAGGACATTGCGGTACTCTGAGTTATTGACGGAAGCGCGACCTTGATGGCCGAAGCTGCCGCGCCGCCTTGATCGAGGTCAACAAAAAACCTGCGGTTGGATCAGGCTATGGGTGCCCGCGATGGTCATTTATCTGGGCGAAGATGATATTCGCCGGCTGCTCGGCTGGGACCGATTGATCGCGACGATGGAAGCAGCGCTAGCCGCATTCTCGGCCGGGCAAACGATCCAGCCGGTGCGCGAAATGCTGACCATCGAGGAGGGTCGCCGCTATCTCGGGGTAATGCCGGCGGTGGCCCAGGACGCAATGGGCGTCAAGCTCGTGAGTTTCTATCCGAGCAACGCCGAGATTGGAATGGCGACGCACCACGCGATGATTCTGCTGTTTCGCACCGACAACGGTGAACCCCTGGCGGCGATGGATGGCCGGCTGATCACCGAGATGCGCACCGCGGCGGTTTCAGCGGTCGCAACCAACCATCTTGCCACCACAGGCATCGGGGTCCTGGCGCTGCTTGGCAGCGGGGTGCAGGCAGAGGCGCACCTCCATGCCCTGCGGCGGGTGCGCAATTTCGGCGAGGTCCGGGTGTGGAGCCGCACGGCCGAGCACGCCCGCCGCTTTGCCGAACGACATGGAATTGTCGCTACGACGGCTGAGGACGCAGTGCGTGGCGCCGATGTCGTGGTGACCGCGACCAGCGCCGTCGAACCGATCCTCATGGGTGCATGGCTGAAGCCCGGGGCGCATGTCAATGCGGTCGGTTCGCCGCGGCCAAACTGGCGCGAGCTCGACGATGCGGCGATGGCCAATGCGCTGGTCGTGGACTCGCGCGCCGCAGTAATGCGAGAATCAGGTGACGTAATTCTGTCCAACGCGCGTATCAGCGCCGAGATCGGGGAAATCGTCGCGGGAATGGCCGCGGTTCCCTCCGCCGCCACAACCATCTTCAAATCGGTCGGCATCGCGATCGAAGACATTGCCGCGGCGCGGCTCGTCTACGAGCTTGCAACGGCACGTTGAAGTAAAGTTAAGACGGCCAGTGCTGCTGCACCAGCTCGCCGCACTCAACTCGGCTCGGCCCGACTGGCGGTGCTCAATCCTGCTACGCTACCGCCGGTGAACCAGGCAGCCCGAAAACCCCGGCTCGGACGATCGCGCTTGGTCAGCAGACTGGCCGCTGATCAAAGAACGGGACGAACCCGTTGCGACGAGCGGCGCGCACCCGTCGTATTCGATCGCGAGCTTCCGCATACGCCTCAAGCGCCTCACGATCGCGCGGCGTCACCGAGCCTTGAGTGGGGAGAACGCAGGCGGTCGGGCAGCGCGTGACTCCCCTGGCACGGATGAATTCTGCTATCGCCGCCTCGGCAAGCTGGTCGGCCGGGATCCGACCGGCTAGGGATCTTTCGCGGATGATCACGTCTCGTCACCCCTGTCTACAACCTCGGGGCATGTCCACGGCTATGTAGGCGGGGCACCCGCCATCGACTATCACGGATCTCAGGTAGGATTTCAGGGGGAGCAAAGGTTGATCAACTGCGGTCACAACGCCGTCGGAGACCTGGATAAATTCTCCTTCGCAAACCCTCCGGTCATGATGATTTGGAGCCGCACTCAAATTCCCGGTCTGTTCTGCCCTCACCCTCCCCTCCCCCGCTTGCGGGCTTTGGCGTTCAAGCAAATTCCCGAGGCTTTCCAAGCCATTGCGAAGGGTGCCCTCTCCGCCCGCTGGCCGGGGGGAGAGGGAGGGGACCCATCGCATCAGCGATGGGGAGGGGAGGTTGGCAGTGGCGAGCGCTCTGGAATCCCCCACCCCGGATCAAGTCCGGGGCAGGCTCTCACCCGGCCTCTCCGCGCCCGGGGGCGGAGAGGGAAAGATACAGGCGGTGTACGGCTATAAGATCCGTGAATACCGTAGCGCTTGCGGGGGAGGGTTGGGGTGGGCGCGCGCCCGTTTTTAATGTGCAGTCGGCGGCACGGCGACTGCCGGCGGTCCGGGTTTGGCACCGATGAACAATTCAACAGTGCCGCTCGCCAGCGCCTCACTCGGCGGGACACGGGTCTGGTAGGGAATGCCGAATTTTGCTAACGCATCTGTCAGAATTTTCGTGGTGTCCGATCCCGGCGCTCCGCTATTAAACACGTTGATACCCACGGCCTGGATAATGCCGAAAATGGTCGTGGTCTCCGGCCCGCGAGCGTCCCACTTGGCGGATCGCAGCGCATCGGCGATCGACGTTGCGTATTCGTAGGCTTCGACATCGTTCGGGATACACGAAACGACGACGGTGCGGCTGCCAAACGATTGGAGATAAGCGGCAAGTTCAGCTGCCGTCTCGGCGCTGAGCGCTCGCCCTCGCATACGTTCCTTGAAACTTGCCAACTCCTGGTGGAGCGCCGCGATCTGCTGGGCCTTCGCCCGATCGTTGCGCTCGAGATGAGCGATCTCCTGGCGCACTGTCAGTGCCTGCCAAACTTCCGCCGCCAATGCCGAGACGCCAAGGATTGCAATCACAGCCAGCCGCAGCCGCCTTGACGCATTAGCCGTTGCAGGGGCCGCCGCCAACAGCGCGCCGGCGCTGAGCGCGGCGATCAGCAAAGCCGGTAACCACGGCAGCGGCATCTCTGAACCGGGCATCCCCCGCGCCTATGATCCGGCTTAAGATTGTCCCGGCGTCACTCGGCAGCAAGGGCTGCATCCACCGGCTCGGGCTCGCGCCCGCCCACGCCGATGAACAGGACCATAAAGGCCGCACCGATCAGCAAAAGACCGGCAAGAACGAACGCTTCGAGGTAGGTCCCGAAAACCCCCCGCAGCACGCCGCCGACATAGGCAGCCAACGCACCGCCGATCTGGTGGATGACCGTGACCCACGCGACCATGATCCCGGTCCTCTCGGAGCCGACGACCCGGTTTAAGAGCCGCACAGTCGGCGGCACGCTGGCGATCCAATCCAGGCCATAGAATACGGCAAACAGAGGCAGGCCGTAGATCGACATGCCGAATGCGAAAGGCAAATACATCAGCGCAAGCCCGCGCAACCCGTAATACCAGGCGAGCAATACCCGGTTGTCCAACCGGTCGCTGAGCCAGCCCGACAACGTGCCGCCAATGAAGCTGAAGACACCGGTGGCGGCAAGCAAGCCGGCACCGGCGACCTCGCTGAGCCCATGATCGACGCAGGCAGGGATCAGATGCGTGCCGATTAGCCCGTTGGTCGTGGCGCCACACACGAAATAACCGCCGGCGATCAACCAGAAATCACGCTTGCGGCCACCGCTTGCGAGGGCGGCGACGGCGGCGACGAGCGGATTTCCTTGGGGCGGAGCTTCCGCCCCGGTCGGGCCGTCGGCGCCATATGGAAGCAGCCCCAGATCCCTTGGCCGGTCGCGCATCAAGACGATGACGACCGGGACAAAGACGACAACCGCCAAAGCCAAAACCAGCGACATCGCGCGCCAACCGAGATGGGTGATGAGCTCGGCAAGGCTGGGCAGAAAAATCAGCTGGCCGGCGGCGTTCGCTGCGGTCAGCAGCCCGACGACCAGACCTTGGCGGCGATGGAACCAGCGTGCAGCGATATAGGCCGCGAGAAACGCGCCGATAACGCCGGTGCCGAGGCCGACGACGATACCCCATAGGAGCACCAGCTGCCACGCCTGACGCATCGCCGGCGACAGTGCAACCGCGGCGGCGGTCACCGCCAGCGCCAAGGTCATCACTCGGCGCACCCCGAAGCGATCCATCACAGCGGCGGCGAACGGACCGACCAAGCCGTAAAGCAACAGGTTGACGCCAACCGCGAGGGAAATCGTCGCGCGCGACCAGTCGAATTCGTGCTCGAGCGGAACAATCAGCACACCCGGCGCCGCCCGGACGCCGGCGGTCAGCAGCGCGACCACAAAGGTAACGGCGGCGACGATCCAGGCGTAATGCAGCCGTGGTTTCCCTCGCATCAGCCAGTTCCCGACCTCTCCGCGCGCGCTACTCGCCATCAAGCGGCTCGGTCGCCGCGATTTCGATGCCAAACCCGGCAAGACCGACATAAGTGCGTGATCGGGTTGCGAGCAATTGAATCGAGGAGATCCGCAGATCGCGCAGGATCTGCGCGCCAAGACCGACCTCGCGCCATTGCGTATTACGTTCGCGCTCGGATGCCGTCTCCTCCTCTCCGAGTTCGCCGACGGTCGAGGCCGGGACCCCTGAGGTGCCGTCGCGGAGATACACCAGAACGCCGTGGCCTGCGGCCTTGAACCGGGCGAGCGCCGCATGTATCGGCTTGGCGCCGCCGAAGACGTCTTCGATGATATGGGCGCGATGCAGTCGGGTAGGCACGTTAGATCCGTCGCCGATATTCCCGTAGACGAAGGCGTAGTGGTGGACCTTGTCGAACGGGGTCACAAAGGCGTATCCGGCGAGTTCACCGATTTCGCTGGCGACTCTGAATTCCGCGACCCGCGTCACGAGTTTTTCGCGCGCCTGCCGGTAGGCGATCAACTCGGCGACCGAAATCCGCTGCAGCCTATGTTTTTGAGCGAACGCCGCCACCTGCGGGCCGCGCATCACGGTGCCGTCGTCATTGACCAGCTCGCAGATTGCCGCAACCGGCTCCAGGCCTGCCAGCCGGCAGAAGTCGACCGCCGCCTCGGTATGCCCGGAGCGCATCAGCACCCCGCCTTCTTTGGCGATCAGCGGGAAGATATGGCCGGGCCGGACAAAATCGGCGCGGCCAGCATTGTTGTTGGCAAGATTGCGGATCGTAGCGGTGCGGTCTTCAGCCGAAATTCCGGTCGTGGTGCCGTAACGGTAGTCGACCGAGACGGTAAAGGCAGTACCGTGAATGGCGTCATTGTCGGCGACCATTGGTGCCAAATGAAGCCGATGCGCGATCTCGGCGGTCAGCGGCGCGCAAACGATGCCGGCGGTATGCCGGACGATGAACGCCAGCTTCTCTGGTGTGGCGTGCACCGCCGCAAGAATCAGATCGCCTTCGTTCTCGCGGTCATCGTCATCGGTGACGACGATGATTTCGCCGGCGGCAAACGCCTTGATCGATTCGGGGACACGGGATTGCGGCAATTTTAATCCTCTCGCGGGCGCCAAACGGCTACGAGAAGCCGTTGGCGGCAAGAAATCGCGGATTTGCCATCCGCAATTTGGCGATGGTCAATCTCCATAAGATATCTCGGGCACACCCCGCCCGCTCCGGCGAATTCTCGAAACCGCCGATGCGCATATCGCGGGCGAAACGCGCCAGCACCGCCGCGTAAGGGGGGTCCGGGTCGCCATAGAGCGTCGCCAGCTCCAGCACAGCCGGTTCTGCCGTCGACCACATTTGCTCAGCCTCGCGTTGCGCGATCGCCATGCAATTCGCGATAAGGCGGGCGTCGAGCCGGCGTCCCGCGGGCAACAGCGGCAACAAATCGCTAACCAAGAGCTCGCGGGCGCAGGCAAGTAGGGCCGGCCCGCGCGGCAGATCGTTTATTGGTGAAATTGACACGGGGCTCGCCGCCGCTTCAGGTCTCTGTTCTTTTCTCACCCGCGAGCAGGACGGAGCGGCGATCACCGAAGACTGATACGCCGGATCGAGCAGCATCAGAATGGCAAGCTCGCACTCGCTGGCGCGTCGACCGGTCAACGCCAGATCGAGGCTCCGTTCACCACCCAGGATGTGGCGATCGCTCTGCTGCAGTGCAATAATCGCCCAGCGCACGCTCGCGATTACTTCCCAGAAATGAACGCGGACGGGATCGATCCTACGGCCGCTTTCGGCCTCGTAGCCGCGATAAAACGGCTCACGATCGGCAATGCCGCCGGCCTCGCGGTCGAGCCGCGCAAACCGCCACCCTTTGCTGCAAAACCAACCGAGGTCCTCGTGCGGGTCACCCCAGCCTGCAAATTCCCAATCAAGGATTCCGGTCAGCCGCGCGCCGTCGAGCAGATAGTTTCCGGTGCGAAAATCGTGATGGCACAGCACCGGCTCGGCCGGCGCCGGCACGTGCGTCTCCAGCCAGCGGAGACCCCATTCGAGAACCGGTCGCGGTGACGGGTGTGCGTCCAAATAGTCGCGAAAACCAGCGATTTGACAGGCGGGGTCCGACTTTTCGTATGGCGACAGAAAATCGAGATCGGGCCGCGGCGGGCGGATCGCATGGATGCGGGCGAGCTCACGGCCGAGCTGTTCGCCAATTTGGGGCAAAACCGGATCAAGCGCCGGGTTGCGGGTGATGTGATGCGCCGCTGCGGTGCCATTCGCGCGACGCATCACAAAAAATGGCTTGCCGAATATCGACGGATCGGCGCTGGCGTAAAGCGGCTCGGGTACGGTCACCCCGGCGGCAAAGGCCGCTTTCAGCACCGCGAATTCGTGCAGCCGTTCGAGGCTCGATGGCACCCCGGTGTTCCCCGCCGCACGCAACACGAGGCGTTGCGGGCCGTCGAGCGAGCCACCGGAAAACCGCGTGTCGAGACCCCAATTTTCCTGAATTGCGCCACCGGCGAGCGGCACCAAGGCGTCGATCTCGCAGACCCGCGCACCGCTTTCGGCCACTAGAAAGCGCGCCAGCGCGGCACGCCGCCCGTTACCGACGTCTGCAGCGTCAGATTGCGGCGACACCATGTCCGCCATCGATCGGGATCACCGCGCCGGTGATATAGGCGCCCGCCGATGAAGCCAGGAGCAGCATGGCGCCATCAAGATCCTCCGGCTCGGCGAACCGGCGCAGCGGGATGCGCGCGGCAAGCCGCTTGCCAGCCTCGCTTCTCAGGAAATCGCGATTGAAATCGGTCTCGAGATAGCCCGGCGCCAGCGCGTTGACAACGATGCCGTGGCGCGCCAGCTCCATCGCCAGCACGTGGGTCAGATGGATCAGTCCGGCCTTTGCCGTGCAGTAGGCCGGCAAGTGGGCGATGGTCCGGATCCCCAATACGGATGCGATGTTGACGATCCGCCCCGGCCGTCCACGAACGATCAGGTGGTGCGCGAATTGTTGCGCCATCATCCAGGCGCCCTTGAGGTTGGTGTCGAGAACGTAATCCCAATCCGCCTCTGTGTGTTCGAGCACCGGTTTGGCGACCGTGACGCCGGCATTGTTGACGAGCAGGCTCAGCGGCCCAAGTTCCGCCTCGGCCTGGACGACGGCGGCGGCCACACTGTCCGATCGTGTCACGTCGAGTCCGATCGGCGTAGCACTTCCCCCATCGGCTTGGATTTCGCGGGCGGCCTCGGTGAGAAGATCCATCCGCCGCGCAGCGAGCGCCACCTTCGCGCCGGCAGCGCCCAAGAGCAGCGCCAGATGCCGCCCGATCCCGCTCGACGCGCCGGTAACAAGCGCCACCTGCCCCGAGAGATCGAAGCTCGGTAGCGGGGTCATCGTGCGGCAATCCTTGGGAAGGAAAAGTTTCCAACCGCACCCGTCACGCGTCGCCTCTCCCCCTCCTCCCGGGACTTGATCCGGGGATCCCCGGGCCCCTTCCTCTCTCGGCTCGCGGAGAGAGGGCTGGGGTGACGGGCCATCGCCGCAAGGGTCATGACGCGAGCTCCTTGGCGCGGTCGCGCAAGTCGAATTTCTGCACCTTGCCGGTCGAGGTCTTCGGCAATGGCCCGAACACGACGGTGCGGGGCACCTTGTAATGCGCCAGGTTGGCGCGGCACCAAGCGATAATATCCGCGGCGCTGAGCGGCGGCGCATTCGGCGTCAGACTGACAAATGCGCACGGACTTTCGCCCCATTTCGGATCCGGGCCGGCGACGACCGCGGCCTCCATGATGTGCGGATGGCGATAGAGCGCCTCTTCGACTTCGAGCGAGGAGATGTTTTCGCCGCCCGAAATGATGATGTCTTTTGCTCGATCCTTGATCTCGACATAGCCGTCAGGATGCATGACTGCGAGATCACCGGTGTGGAACCACCCTTCTGCAAACGCCTCGGCCGTTGCTCGCGGGTTCTTCAGATAGCCCCTCATCAGCGTATTGCTGCGCAGGACCAGTTCACCGAGAGTGACACCATCGGCGGGCACATCGGCCATTGCCGGATCAACGACTCGCTGACCGCCGAGTGTCAGGCTCGCCACGCCCTGTCGCGCCATGCGCCCGGCGCGTTCGTCGATCGGCAATCCTTCCCACGCTTCCTGCCAGGCGCAGACCGTTGACGGTCCATAGCTTTCCGTCAGCCCGTAGAGATGGGTCACGCGAAAGCCCATCTCTTCCATCGCCCGGATGACGGCCGAGGGCGGCGCCGCACCGCCGGTCGCCACCTCGACGATATGGTCAAAGCGGCGCTTGACCGCTTCCGGGGCGTGCGCCAGCAAATTCAAAACGATCGGCGCACCGCAGAGATTCGTGACCCGATGTTTTTCGATTAGACCAAAGATTGCGGCCGGATCGACCCGGCGCAAACATACGTGGGTACCGGCGACGGCTGTTACCGCCCAAGTATAGGTCCAGCCGTTGCAGTGGAACATCGGCAAAGTCCACAGATAGACCGAATGGCGGTCGAGCCCAAAGGTGATCGCGTTGCCGAGCGCATTCAAAAAAGCGCCCCGGTGATGGTAGACGACGCCCTTGGGATTGCCGGTTGTGCCCGATGTGTAATTGAGCGTGATCGGCGCCCATTCATCGAGCGGGCGCGGCCAGTCGAACGCTGGGTCGCCTTCGCCGAGAAATGTCTCGTATAGGGTGCCGCCCAGTGTGTCGGCGTGCTGGCCGTCACCGATTTCAACCAGCGGCAGCGGGCGGCCCAGTTCGGCGAGCGCGGCTTTGACGACGGGTCCAAATTCGCGGTCGGCGATCAGCAATTTCGCCTGACCGTGGCCGAGGATAAATGCCACCGAGCGCGCATCGAGCCGAGTGTTGAGCGCATTCAGCACCGCTCCGGCCATCGGAACGCCGTAATGCGCTTCAAGCAATGCCGGGATATTCGGCGCCAGCACCGCAACCGTGTCGCCGGGCCCGATACCGCGCCGTTGCAGAGCGTCGGCCAGCCTACGGCAACGGGCGTAAATCTCGCCATAGCTATAGCGTGCATCGCCGTCGATGACGGCGAGCTTGTCCGGATAGACCGCGGCGGCCCGGGCCAGGAAGGAGAGCGGCGTCAGCGCCGCGAAATTGGCCGCCACACGGGCGAGATGCGGCGCGTCATAATGCCCACCGATAACCGACACGATGCACCTTTCGCTTCCTCTCGCTTCCCCGACATCCTCCCGAGACGACCTGCCGAGGTCAAGCCGAAGCTCCCGCGTGACTGAGCCTAAGGTTAAGCACATCGGTCGACACGATGTAAGCCGACCGGACACGGCAGTCACAAGCCACGGTGTTCACACAATTTCTGGCGCCGTATCAACGCCTTGGGGGAATTTCGTCTCTCTCCGCCCACCCCGGCCCTGTGGCGGGCCGCCTATGCGATGATCGTATTCGGCGAGGGGCTGACGGGGCTCGGCGTTGCCGCCGCGGCGGTCGCGATGAGTCGACGGTTGTTGTCGAGCAAAACCTCGTCCGCCAGGCCAAGCGCTGGGTGGCGATCGGCGCGATGATCGGGTTTGTGGTGTGGTTTTTTGGTTTTATGGTCGTCGGCGGGGAGTGGTTTGCGATGTGGCAGTCGGCCAAGTGGAACGGCCAGGAGGCGACATTCCGGTTCTACCTGACGATTCTCGCAGTTCTGCTGTACGTCAACCAGGCGGACCGCGACCTCCGCTCACGCCTCAAAGTTCCGGATGACCGGATCGAGCGCGAATAACCGGTAAGCGGGCTCCGGTCACCACGAGCGCGTTCTTCGCTTTGTTCGACCTATGCGATCGGCCAGAATCCGGTTGCGTCTTGTCGGCGAGCTTATCCTGATATTTCCGATTATACTAAGGTCAACCCGAAATTCTCTGCCGGGGCGACAAATGGGCCAATCGAGTGCGGTGACGCCAGTCAAAAAGGGCGATGCCGAAGAAACAACGTCGCGTGCATCACCATCGGCGCCAACAACCGAATGGGCGGCGACGATCTTGAAAGTATTCGGCGCCATCGCGATCATCTTTCCGATCGTGTGGGCCGCATACACCTATTACCATCAAGAAATTCAACAGCGCCGGCAAGATTTTCTCCGGGCGTACGACATCGTGCACGGCACTTTGGGCAAGGAGATTACCGACAGCATCGATAAGGCGATCGCGCCTGTTTACAACAGTACCGATGATAAATTGGCGAAGGCGCGATTTCGTGCAGACACGGCTGCGACGCAAGCCGAGAAAGCCATGGCAATTGCCGATATCCAGCACTGGCTCCTTAAAAACATTCTAGTAAAGGACAAAATCGCGGTCCATGACCGTCAAATACAGAATTACCAACAAGCACTAAGGAATTTAATATTTCTCTATGACTATGCGAAAACGGATCCGTGCACTGCATTGGTGGTGGCGTATCGGTTTCGCGAATATGCATACCTATTTTGGTATTATTATCCCGGAAGCTATAATTTCGACGAGCCGCAAATCGTCGCTTCTTCCGACCCGGATGCGGCGCGCCAGCTGAGCGATGCAATATGGCTCGCCGCGCAACAGGACCAATGCTCGCTCGAACCTCGGATATAGCCTGGATTTCTCATACCGGGTTGATTTTCAGCCGGTGACAAGGCGTAACTCGATCAAGCAGCGAAATGCGACAGTGGTTGTGGATTGAAGAGGTTGGTTTACAACTTTTACGAGTCGTGTTGAAGGCAGTGATCCTTCGGGTGGATTGCGGTTATTTTTTGCCGCGTGGTTCTGGTTCGCGTCAGGCCGCCGCGGCGGTCAGCGCGGCATGTGCGGCGTGGTACTCGGCCCGGTGGGGGAAGGCCGATGGCGTGGCGAGTTTGATGCGGCGCACGCTGGCACGCACCAGCGCCCCGATCTTTAAGAGCTTGAGACGTATGGTGCGACATGAGGCGCGGGCCAACTGAGTGTGCTGGAGGCCAATGCGGCGCAAGGCGCAGAGCAGGACATAGGCCATCGAAGCGAACCACGGCCGCAGCTGGTTGGTGCGCAGGGTGTGAGCCGAGGTCCGGTCGGCATAAAGGTCGAGCTGGTACTTTTCCATCTCGCCGCGGGCGCAGTAGATGCGGCCCCTCGCGCGAGCGTGAGGCGTCGGGCGGACGGATGGGGGGATGGGCTATAGCAGATGCCAATTGGCGAGGCGCTCAGCGAAGGTTCAGGATGTTCCCGTGCTTCCGATTTGCTTCGGTTTTCCCGCGTACTTTCGGAGGCTTCCCCTAAGCTATTGAAAAAAGTGGCGCGCCCGAGAGGAGTCGAACCCCTAACCCCCAGATCCGTAGTCTGGTGCTCTATCCAATTGAGCTACGGGCGCATCTGTCACGGCTGTTCGCCGCGCCGGGCCGCAACAACTACTCCAGCAGTGGGCCAAAACGCAAGGACGATCCGCCGGCAGCGAGGGCTGCGCGTAGGGCTCGTCGAAACCCGCCGGCCGGAGCACAATGAGTGCCGGCGCGGTATCGGGCCTAACGCGGCGTCGCGCAGGACGAATGAACAGATCATGATCGAAACCGAAATCGTCGCAGCGACCGAGCCGTTTGCCGACGATCCGGCAACCCGACCGAGCATCGTTCTACTGCCGGCGCCGCTCAAGCGGGCTGAGCGCGGCCATCCGTGGATCTACTCGAACGAGGTGCGGATTGATCAGGCGGCGCGCGCGTTGCTTCCCGGAACGCTCGTCACCCTCCGCCGCGGCGACGGCACCGCCGTTGGCGTCGCAATGTTCAACCCGCACTGCCTGCTCGCGGCGCGTCTGCTCGATCGCGACGCTGGCCGATCGATCGGCCGGCGGTTTTTCGCAAGTCGCATCCAGCGTGCATTACGCTTGCGCCAACAACTCTTCAGCGAGCCGTTCTATCGCCTGGTTCATGCCGAAGCCGACGGTCTGCCCGGTCTCGTCGTCGACCGCTTCGACGAAGTGCTGGTCGTCCAGTCGAACGCCGCCGGTATGGCGCGGGTCGAGGCGCTCATTCTCGATACGCTCTGTGCGATTCTGGAGCCCAAGGCGATCGTTTTGCGGAACGACAGTCCCGCCCGCGCCCAGGAGGGCCTCCTGCCCGAAGTTCGGGTAGCCGCGGGGACGCTCGATGCGCGGCTTCTGCTCCGCGAAGCCGGTGCCCTGTTTCCAATCGATCCGCTCGCCGGGCAAAAGACCGGATGGTTTTTCGACCAGCGGCAAAACCGCGGCCTTGTCGCCAACCTGGCCAAAGGCGGGGCGCGGGTTCTCGACCTCTATTGCTACACTGGCGGATTTGCGGTGCAGGCGGCGCGCGCCGGCGCATCCCAGACGACCGGTATCGACCGCTCTGAACCGGCGTTGGCCCTCGCCCGCGAGGCCGCGGTCGTGAATGGTGTCGATGCCGTCTGCGTGTTTCGCCGCGGCGAAGCCTTTGCCGAGGCCGAGCGGCTTGCGGGCGAGGGCGAGCGGTTCGAGGTGGTCATCGCCGATCCACCCGCTTTTGCCAAGACCCGCAAGGAAGTGCCGGCAGCGCTGCGCGGCTACCGCAAGCTGGCGCGGCTGGCGGCCCGCACGACAGCACGCGGCGGGTTCCTGTTCATCGCATCGTGTTCTTACCATATCGGCGTTGCAGAATTCACCGAGGCGGTGCGGCAGGGCCTCGCCGACGCCGGGCGCACCGGGCGCATCATCAACACATCAGGCGCTGGACCCGACCATCCGGTTCATCCAGCGCTCCCTGAGACGGCTTATCTCAAGTCGACGACACTCTCTCTCGACTGATCGCGGCGGCAACACCGGCGGCAGGTGCCGGCAGCGTGATATGGAAGGTGGTCCCAACGCCGGCACTGGAGATCAGCACCAGATCACCGCCATGCGCCCTGATCAATTCTCGAGCGATAGCAAGGCCGAGGCCGGTGCCGCCAGGACGCGCCGAACCGAAAAACGGACGGAACAGGTTTTCTCGCGCCTTCGGTGGCAGACCGGGTCCATCGTCGGCGATACCGATCACAATCGTTCTTTTTTCGCGCATCGCCGAGATGCGCAACCGGCGGGCGCCGGCCTCGAAGGCATTGCGTGCGAGATTGGACAGGACGCGGTAGAGCTGATCGCGGTCGGCTTCGACCTCAAGCCCAGGCGGCCCGGTATAATCGACCGCAAAATCCTTGGGCGCTGAAAGCCCGAGGCCGATCTCGTCGATCAGCGGCAGCAGTGGAAAGCGGCTTCGGGTCAAAGGTGCAGCACCCTCACGCGAGAAATCGAGAGTGCGTGTGCACAATGCCACCGCACGGTCGATTGCATCGATTAGCCGCGGCAGAATACGGCGCACCTCGGGCGCTGCGCTCTCAGTCAA
This sequence comes from Alphaproteobacteria bacterium, assembly GCA_019237175.1. Taxonomy (GTDB): domain Bacteria; phylum Pseudomonadota; class Alphaproteobacteria; order ATCC43930; family CGMCC-115725; genus AP-15. The sequence continues at coordinate 8,948 of JAFAHP010000190.1, read as the reverse complement.
GCTGTCGGTAACAAGCCGCGCCGTTGCCAGAATATTGCGCAGATCGTGATTTATCTTGGTCACCGCGGTGCCGAGCGCCGCCAGGCGGGCGCGCTCGGCCAAGGCCTGACGCACCGCCTGCTGCATCATCGCCAGCTCGCGCTCGGCCATGCCGATCTCGTCGCGCCGGCGGCTCGCCACGATCATTCGCGCGGCATCCTCTGGGTCCTCCCGAAAACCCATCATACTGGCGGTGATCCGCCGCATCGGCCGCACCAGCAACCATTGCAGGTTCAGATAGACAAGCGCCGCGGTTATCAGCGACAGAACAATCGAGAGTTCGAGAATGCGGATACCGAAATCCCACAATTCGCGACGCAGCGGTGCCTCGTCGAGCAGCACCTCGACGGTGTCGCCGGTGCCCGCAGGCGACGGGCTCACCACCCGCAGCACCCGGTTGCCGCTGCGCGAGAGCGCCATCAGCGAGCCGCGAATGGCGCCCCACATGCTCGGGTGGGTCAGATCGATCGTCGCATCCGGCCTTGGCGGCGTCGGGTTGTCGAGCATCAGCACCATCCCGTCTAGGCGATGCACGATCACGCCGTGAGCGCCAACCCGGGCGAGCAGTTTATTCACGAGAGCACGGTCGAGACGCCCGGTCGGACTCGCCTCCAGCGCCAGGGCGGCAAGCTCACCGGCAGCAAGATGATTTTCGAAATAAGTCATCCGAAAGCGCGCGACCGACGGCACGAAGATCAGCACCTCGCCGAGCATCACAAAAATGGCGGTGAGGATTAAGAGCCGGGCCGAAAGGCTTCTCAACAGCACGCAGGAATGTCCCCGTTAGCCGAAGCGCGCCAAAAGGCGCACAATCCGACGGGTACGGGGCGAAAACAAGCTCGGCGTGTAGAACTCGCCGGCGGCCCGCTTGCCTGCTTCGCCGCGCGTGGGATAGGGGACGACCAAGTTGGCTATGGCGCTGATCTTGAGCTTGCGCGAGATTGCCAGGGCCCAGGGCAGGACCAAATCGCCGGCGCCGGCCCCAAGAATCGAAGCGCCGAGGATGCGGCCGTCGCGGCGCGTGACAATTTTGACGAGCCCGGCGGTGTCACGCTCGGTATGGGCGCGGTCATTCTCGGCAAACGGCCAGCGTGAAACCCGCACCGCCTCGCCGAAACTCCGCCGCGCCGCGCCTTCGTTGATCCCGACTTGCGCCAATTCGGGATCGGTATAGGTCACCCAAGGCAGTGCTCGATAATCGACTTTGGCGGGCAAGCGAAACAGCGCGTTTCGCAACACGATCCCGGCATGGTAGAGCGCGACGTGGGTAAATTGCGGCCCGCCGGCGACATCGCCGACCGCAAAAGCCCGGCGATTTGTGGTCCGCAGCCGCGCATCGACAACGACCCCCTGCGGATTGGCGGCAATGCCGGCAGCGGCAAGATCGAGCGCTTCGACGCTCGGCCGGCGACCGGCGGCGATCAGCAAGTGCGAGCCGGTGATCCGCTCGCCGCTCGCGAGCTGAACGGCGACCCCGTCCTGTGTCGATGTCACAGAATGGATCGCCGTGTGAGGGCACAATTCGATGCCTTCGCCAGCCAGCCGCTGGGCGAGAATGCCCACCAACTCCGGGTCATCGCGCGGCAGCAGCGGGCCTTGATCGAGCACTGTGACCCGGGCTCCCAGCCGGAGGTGCGCCTGCGCCACCTCGATCCCGATTGGCCCGCCGCCGATGACGATCAAATGTTCGGGAGGCTCACGATTTCGAAAGATCGTCTCGTTGGTCAGATACCGCACCCGATCGAGCCCGGCGATTGGCGGAACCAGCGGATACGAACCGGTGGCAACGACAAAGCGCCGCGGTCGGATCTCGGCATCGCCGGCCGACAAAGTATGCGTGCCGGTGAAGCGACCGGTTGCTTGCACCACGGTCACACCCAGACCCTGGAATCTTTCCACCGAGTCGTTGGGTGCCAACGTGGCCACGACACGTCCGAGGCTGTCGGCAACCGCAGCGAAATCGATTTGCGGTGGTGGACAGACGATCCCCAACACCGGTCCGCGACGCCACGAAGCGGCAAGGCGGGCGGATGCGATCATCGATTTTGACGGGACGCAGCCGAAGTTCAGGCAGTCGCCGCCCATCGCGCTGCGCTCGACCAGCACAACCTCGGCACCGAGCTGAGCCGCACCGGCGGCAACCGCCAATCCACCCGCGCCGGCGCCGATGACGCAAAGATCGGGGGTCAGCATGCGCTTCATGAAATGTTCCTTCGCCGCCGGCGCTTGTACCACACCGGCAGCAGGGCGAGGAGCGCGAGCGCCAGGATCGGACCCAGTACACTCGGGTGAACGAGGATGTCTGGATCGGGTTGTTCGACCACTTTGCCGAGCCCGTTGCCGAGGCTTGCATAAACGAACGTTCCAGGAATTATCCCGATGAAGGTGGCGAGCAAAAACGTCGACAATCGGACCCTGGCGAGCGCCGGAACGAGATTGACGAGCCAAAACGGAAACGCCGGGACCAGGCGCAGTACCAGCAGATAATTGAAGGCGTTGGCGGAAAACCCCGCTTCGAGCTTTTTGAAGAACGGCCCGGCACGCTGCGCCAAGCCGCCGAGCCCAGCGCGCGCAGCGACAAAGATGCAGGTAGCGCCGAGGGTTGCACCGATGGCCGCGCACGACCCGCCGATCCAGGTTCCGAACAAAAAGCCGCCGGCGACCGTCAGGATTGCTGCGCCGGGGAGTGACAATGCGACCGCTACTGCATAAACGAGCACATAAAGGACGGCCGCGCCGGGACCCCAACGAGCAACAAGGCCGCAGAGCCATGCACGGTTCTGAGCCAGTGACGAAGCGGTGAGGTAGCGGTGCCCTCCGACCGCGACAAAGCCGATACCGGCGGCTACGAGAATTGCGAGCGGCACCAGCCGGCGCAGCGAGACGGCCAAGTGTGGTGAAGCAGGTTCGGGCATCAGGCGTCCGCTTCGCCTAAACAGACCGTGACGCTAGCATTGCGATGCATGTTCGATGCTCACCTTCGCGTGAGACCGACCGGTTCGACGCGCGGTTCCGCGCAATCCGAGAATGATGGTTAATTTGAAGGATATTTATTGCAACTTTAGCGGAAGTGTCGCACTCTTCGCCTGCATCGTAATGTCTCCCTGATGGTCCTCCAGCACGATGCGGGTCGGTCTCGCCTTCTCCTCCAAGGCGGGTAAAGGCGAACCCCGGTCATCGCGACCGGGGTTTCGCTTTGCGGTCTTGATCAAGAGCCGTCTCCCGACCGGCGCTACAAAGCGTGACAAGCGTCCGCTCTCGACGATCTGATATACGCCCAACACGGGCAGGCCGATTGCAAAGTCCCGCGCCCGCTTCAACAGTGAGAGCGCCAGTGCGATTTCGGGCGGCAGGCCAAAACGAGTACCCAGCACTAGATAAGCGACCTCTTGCACGCCGACTGCGTTCGGCACCGCGAAGGCGACCGAGCGTGCGGCATAGAGGAGACTTTCAATTACCAGCACCACGCCAAAGCCGCGCGCCGCCCCCATCCACCCCAACGCCAACCAGACCTCCGCGGCGCTGGCGATCCAGCAGACGAGGTGGAGCCCAAAACTGGCCCACACTCCTGAGGAGCGATCGTAGATCTCAGCGATCGTGCAATGCAGCGCCGCAGCACCAGCTGCAGTTCGCTGCGCCCAGCCGCGAGCGATGCCGCCGGCCAATCGGTCGAGCATGCCGAAGCCGCGACGCTGCGCCACGACACACCCAACGGCGAGCCCGAGCGCCACCCCGAGCCCGAGCGTGTCGAGCCACGCAGCCTGCAAACGCGGTTCGAGATGTAGAAGCCACAACAGCCCAATCGCGACAAAGGCGAGCTGGGCGAAGAACTCGAGAGTGACGTCGACGATCGTGCTGGCCGCCGCAGCGCTGGCAGGGACGCCGGCGACGGCGAGGGTCCGCGCGCCCACAACATAACCACCCAGCTGCGACAGCGGCAACACCTCGGACGCCGAATCGCGAACAAGACGCGCCCAAATCGCCGTCCACGGGTTTGTCGCCGGCATCAACAACCACCACGCGATCCCCATCACTGCGATCAGCAGCAAATGGATCGAGCATACCGCAGCGAAGCCGGCCGGCCCGACCGCCGCTAGCGAGCGCGTTATCGGTGCTGCCCCGAAATGGACGATCAGCGCTACGATGACCGCCAGACCGATAACAGCGGCGGCGATCGAAATGACTCTCATGCCGGTTGTTGCCGGTCGCGCCGGGTAGCGCCAAGCCGCATACCCACGAGTGCCACAGCGGCGAGGCGCGGCAAAAAACGCGGCTGCAGCAGATCCTGATCAAACACCTGCATGCGGCGCCGATGCTCGGCGCAGCATTCTTCGACCAATTTGCGAAACGAAAAGCCTTCGATAAACACATTCGCCTGGGTTACCGAGAAGTCCCGTCCGCCATTTGCCGCCCGGCCGCGACGTACCGTATCGAGCAGCCTACCGATCGCTCCAAGGTAGTAGCGCGCCGCTACGATCGAGTGCAGCCACCGCATGCCGCGCCTGCGGCGCGCCTGCTCCCACGCCATCCAGTTGACAAAAAAGACGATATGACGGTTTTCCTCATGCAATAGCGTGTCGAAGATCGCGAATATCGGCTCCGGCAGATAAGCCGCGCGGCGCGCGATCTTGAACACGCCGAAACCGAGAAACGCGTCCAGGCACTCGCCATAGCCGAAATCGGCAAATGCATGATACAGGCTGGCACCCAACGGCTCGAGTGGGCTTTCCTTAGCGACGATGCCATAACGCTGGATCATCAGCTTCAACAGCCGGGCGTGCCGCGCCTCCTCGAACCCCTGCAGCATCACCGCCCGGCGCACCAAGGGGTCCTCGATCGTCGCCCCATAAGCCTCCACGATCGCCCCGGCGCGCCGCTCGGTGTAGAGCACCTCAGGCCAGAACGGGATCGCGCGCAATCTATCCAGCGCGTTGTCATCAAGCGTTGGCCACGGGAGCAATTCGGGTTCGTAGGGGTTGTGGCTTGCGATGAACGCATCGCAAAACCGCTGCTTGTGCTCCTCGCTCCCGATCTTCATGCCGGCGCCGCGGCGGCGCTTCGCCAGCGCAGCAGGCGATGGGCAAAGCGCATCAAACAGGGGACGAGCTTCGGCCGCAGCAGTCTGAGATCATAACCGCTTAGCCGCCGCTCGTTCTCAGCAAGGCATATTGCCAACAGCTCGGTGGGGGACACGTCGATGTCGCCGACCGCCTTGCTGCCGTTCAAGGTGAAATTGTTGTCCTGCGCTCTCGTTTGGGCACCTCCGCCCTCGGCGGCATTGCCGACACCGCGCGCAATACCGATGCGCTCCCACAACAAAAAGGCCCAGACGGCGAGAACCCTGAAGACGAACAACAGGCGCCGCCATAGCGGCAGCCGACGGCGGTGCCAGGCCACCCAATTGACAAAGAACAGGATGTGGCGCCCCTCTTCCTGCATGACAGGTTCGAAAGTGTCGACGAGCGCGGGCGGAAAGAAGCCAGAGCGCTTGGCCAGCGTGAACAGGCCAAAGGCGAAGAAGCTGTCGATGCATTCGCTAAAGCCGGTGACCATAAAGGCCCATTCCGGGTCGCGCGGGCTGATATATTCCGGCTCCGGAGCGAGGTGAATCCCATAAGCCTCAACAAGGTTCGAAAGAACCTCCTTGTGACGGCCCTCTTCGAACCCGTCGAGTTCGATGGCTTCGCGCAATAGCGGATCGCTGATTGTCTTGGCATAGCCCAACACGCGTTGGCGCGCCTTGCCCTCGGTCTGAACTGCGATATCCCAGATCGGGAGCGCCACCAGCCGATCGCGAGCTTCGGGTTCCAGCGGCGGCCAATCGATGACCGCCGGCTTGTAGCGGTTATGGGTGTCCAGCAGCATTCGGCAAAAGGCGATCTTATGCGCCTCAGTCCCCGGGAGAATTGGATCCGTCCCGGCTGCCCTCCATTCGCGGGCGGTACGGTCGGCGGCCTCGACGATCGCGTTGTTAAACATCGGCGATCACCCCGGACGACTCCCCTAACAGTCAATCCTTGTCCCGAATTGGGTCGCATCCCGGTCGCTTTGAAGGCGAACCGAGAGAGGTCGGTCAAATATCGTCAAAACCACTAACCCTCCTCGCTAGCGCGCAATTTCAAGCTGGTCTCGTGCAAAACACATACCCCATACGGGCGCTCAAGGCGAACGCGCTGGAAACCCGAGCCGTTTCGGCCCGTTGACTCGTCCCATCGGCTCCCCTATTTACCGCTATGAAATCCGAGGGGATACGGTAATCGGAGCCGGCGCCGTGAAGCGCACCTACCAGCCCAGTAAGCTCGTCCGCAAGCGCCGCCACGGCTTCCGCGCGCGAATGGCCACCGCCGCCGGGCGTCGAGTACTGGCCGCGCGCCGGGCGAAGGGCCGCAAACGGCTATCAGCCTGAACCGGCGATCCGAGCCGTCTGCCGGGGCGGCTGTAGTTTCGGCGGGTCGCGGACTTGCGAGATTGCGTATTAGGCCCGAGTTTTTGCGCGTTGCGGCGAGCCGACGAAAGGCGGTCACTCCCGGTCTGATCCTTCAGGCGGCGCCACGGACGGTCGGCTCGGGGACCGAAGTGCGGGTCGGGTTCACCGCCAGCCGCAGGGTCGGGAATGCCGTCGTTCGCAATCGCGCCAAACGCCGGTTGCGGGAAATCGCGGCGCGGGTTTTGTCGGACGAGGGGAGACCGGGAACCGACTATGTGCTGATTGCACGCTCAGCTACCGCTGAGCGGCCCTTCGCGTTGCTTCTCGCCGATCTCGCCGCAGCGCTGAGACGGGTCGAACAGGGCATTGCAACGCGCTCCGGCGACGCCACAAGAGGGTGAGATGACAGCACCGGTTAATTGTCGTCGGGTCGTGAGCGTGATCATGCAGGTTCTCATCCGCGGCTATCAACTGGTGATCTCGCCGTTGTTGCCGCCCTCCTGCCGTTATTTGCCGACCTGCTCGGACTATGCGGTCGAGGCATTGGCACGGCACGGCCCACTGCGCGGCGCCGGCTTGGCGATCCTTCGATTGGCGCGCTGTCACCCTTGGGGCGGCAGTGGCTACGATCCGGTACCCGTTCCCCGATCTCTCTATCCAGCCGAGACCCGCCGGTATCGGCGGCGGCACCCCACCTGACCTCGAGATAGCTGGTTCCAGCCCAAATGGAACAGCGCAACCTGCTGATTGCGATCGTGCTGTCGGTCGGCATCCTGATCGGCTTCCAATTCTTTTTCCAGCGGCTGCACCCGCCGGTGCCGCATCCCAGCATCGAGGCGACCTCACCCGGCGCCTCGCCGACCTCTCCCGCGGCGCGTAGCGGCGCACCAACGGCAACCACACCGGGGGCAGCGGCGGCAAAGGCTACCGAGACCGTCGCTCAGGCGATTGCCGGCACGCCTCGCGTCGACATCGCAACGCCGAGCCTGCGCGGCTCGATCGCATTAATCGGCGCGAAGTTCGATGATCTGAGACTCGCCAAATACCGCGAAACCGTCAACCCTCAGAGCCCCGAGGTATTGCTGCTGTCGCCTTCCGGCACAGCAAACCCTTATCTCGCCGAGTTTGGCTGGGTTCCAGCCGACGCGGGAAAAGTCAAGGTGCCGGGGCCGGACACCGTTTGGAAGCCTTCCGGCGGTGCGCTGGCGCCCTCACACCCGATCACGTTGACCTGGGACAACGGCGAGGGGCTGGTCTTTTCGCGGACGATCTCGATCGACCAGGATTACATGTTCACCGTGCACCAAGAGGTGCACAATACTGGCACCTCGCCCGTCCAACTGCTGCCTTATGGCTTGATAAGCCGCACCGGTACACCCGAGGTCGCCGGCTATTACATTCTGTTCGAAGGGCTAATCGGTTATCTCGATGGCTCACTGCAGGAGGTTAAATATTCTTCACTCACTCCCGGCCAGCCGAACGATTACACATCGACTGGGGGCTGGCTTGGTTTCACCGACAAATATTGGCTGACCGCACTAATCCCGTCGCAGAGCGAACCGGTCAAGGCGAACTTTACTCATGCACTCGAGAACGGGGTCAACCGCTATCAGACCGATTACCTCGGGCCCGCGATAACGGTCGCGCCAAATGCGTCGCAAGGGACGACGACGCGCTTTTTTGCGGGCGCTAAAGAGGTTGACCTGCTCGATTCCTATGCCGCCTCCGGCATCCCGCGCTTTGACCGGGCGATCGACTTCGGCTGGTTTTACTTTCTCACCAAACCGATCTTTCTGATCCTTCAGTTTTTTGATCGGCTTCTCGGCAATTTCGGATTGGCGATTTTATTGCTGACCTTATGCGTGAAACTGTTGTTCTTTCCGCTCGCCAACAAATCCTATCAGGCGATGAGCAAGATGAAGCTCCTGCAGCCTGAAATCCAGAAATTGCGCGAACGCTTTCCCGACGACAAGGCGCGGCAACAGCAGGAAATGATGGCGCTCTACAAGCGCGTCGGCGCCAATCCGCTGGCCGGCTGCTTGCCGATCGTGATCCAGATCCCGGTGTTCTTCTCGCTCTACAAAGTGCTTTTCGTGACCATCGAGATGCGGCATGCGCCGTTTTTCGGCTGGATTCACGATCTGTCGGCGCCCGATCCGACCTCCTTCGCCAACCTGTTCGGGCTGCTTCCGTATGCCCCGCCGGCCTTCCTGATGATCGGGGCGTGGCCGCTGATCATGGGCGTCACGATGTTCCTGCAGCAGAAGCTGAACCCGCAACCCGTCGATCCGGTGCAGGCGCGCATGTTCATGGCGCTGCCGGTTGTCTTCACCTACATGCTTTCCGCCTTCCCGGCGGGGCTGGTGATCTACTGGGCGTGGAACAACACGCTGTCGATCGCACAGCAGTACGTGATCATGCGCCGACACGGGGCCGAGATCGACCTGTGGGGCAATATCGTGAACAGCTTCCGCCGGCCCTC
>JAFAHP010000608.1 GCA_019237175.1 Alphaproteobacteria bacterium | reverse complement strand
GGATATGAAAAAATCGGCACATTCAGTCATTCCAAAGCGCGGCCGCCGCCCATGAGCCCGCCCCAGGGTTACGCCAGCGACGGGCCATCGCTAGTTGAGCCCGGGGCAGGAACACAGGTCCATCAAAGTCAGGAAAAGCACGTGTTCGTGGGTTCTCGGCCTACCTCGAATCAAGTTCGGTGTATCCCGGCATCACGACCCTTCGAGTTGAACCGGAACGCAGCGGCCTTCACTTCGCGGCGTCGGCGCGGGCCTTGTCGAGGTCAGGGATGTTGCTGGCCGACGCGACATCGCCCAACCGCGATCCCCGCGTCACCGCCAGCGCAGCGCGCGCGGCGTCGTTTTCGTTGATCTTGGACATGATCGCGTCCTTGGCGCGGTCGAAGACGCCGCGATTGGTGGCGACATAATGCTGCGACTGCCTGAGCCCGACGAGATAGCCGTTGATCTCGGGCACGACATAGCGTGCCACCAGGTCCCAGCTGCGCATCGTGTTTTCGGGGTTGGCCCAGTCGTGGACAAAACCAACTAGGGTGCCAAACCCGCCCCCGATCTCGTAGACGGATTTGATCCGCGCAACGAGATCGTCAGGCGTGCCGATCGTCGCCGCCGACCGGTCGGAGAACGCGGTTTTTTCGATCGCCTCGTCCGGATCGCGGAAAGGTTTGGCATCCGGGCGCTGCAATGTCCCCACGATGTATTCGTTGTGGTGGCGTAATAACCCGTGGCGGGCTTCGGCGATCGCCTGTTCGCGGGTCTCGGCAACGTGCCAGCTTAACAGCACGCGCCAATCTCCGCGGTCGACCGCCGTGCCGTGTTGCTTGGCTGCAGCCTCGGCAAAGCCCCACTGTGTTGGCAGCGCGTTCAGCCCCTCGCTCGACAGCGATCCGATCGAGATGACGCCGATCCCATGCTTGCCGGCCAATGTCATGCCCGAAGGGCTGATCTGCGAGGCGACCGCAAACGGCATTTCCTCCTGCAGCGGCAAAAGCTGCAATTGCGCATCCTGCAGTGTGAACCAGTCGCTCCTCGCGGTGATCCGCTCTCCGCGCATCAGCCGCCGGATGATGCCGATCGCCTCGTCCTGGCGGTCGCGCTGCACCATCGGATCGATCCCGAGCGTGTGCGCGTCGGAGGCGAGCGCCCCCGGGCCGGAACCAAAGATCGCCCGCCCGCCGGTCATCCAGTCGAGCTGAACCATGCGCTGGGCGACGTTGAACGGGTGGTGGTAAGGCAGCGAGATCACGCCCGTGGCGAGCTTGATGCGCCTTGTGCGCTCACCCGCCGCGGCGAGGAACATTTCCGGCGAGCCGATCATCTCCCAGCCGCTGGAATGGTGCTCGCCGCACCAGAATTCGTCGTAACCGAGCCGATCGAGATGCTCGACGAGGTCGAGATCGCGCCGAAACTGCAACAGCGGATGCTCGCCGACGGGATGATGGGGAGCGAGAAAAGCGCCGAATTTCAGACGCGGCATGGTGATTTCTCCTGGGTGGCGGCGCACAACCGGGTCCTGCGTTACGTGCATTGATGCCGATCGCGCAGGCCCGGTCAACCCGTGCTCCTGTCTTGATCCCGCAGAGCGCCTGCCAAGCCGCGATGGGAACGACGGAAAGTCGTCTTGCTGCGGTGATGGTTTTGCATTTCGCCACGGTAGCTTAAAATCGGTGAACAGCGCCCCTCGAGGACGCCTTAATGGGAGGACAAGCGATGCCATACGCCCTCTATGTGTGTGTGCAAGACGACGACAAGATTGCGGTTTTCGATTTGGACCCGGCCACCGGTGCGCTCACGCCAAAGGCTCCGGTTCCGGTGTCGGGCGGACCGTCATGGCTCGCGATCAGTCTCAATCGGCAGGTGCTCTATGTCGGACAGCGCAATCACCCGGCGATCTCGAGTTTCCGCATCGACCACCGGACCGGCGGGCTGACCGAACGGGGACGAGTTACGACCGAACATGCGCCGACATATCTGGCGCCTGATCGCACCGGCCGGTATCTGCTGTCGGCTTATTATCAGGGCGGAGCCGTCGCGGTTCATCGCTTGGCCTCGGATGGCGCGGTGGGTGCGGCGCCGGTCGCCTCGCTGGCAACCGCCACCGGTGCTCATGCCATCGGGACCGACCGCTCGAACCGGTTTGCCTTTGTGCCGCACATCGCGCGGCTCAACGACAACGTCCTGGAGCCGCCGCGGGACAATCCCGGCCCCAATGTGATCTTCCAGTTTCGGTTCGATGCCGAGAGCGGTCGGCTGACCCCGAATTCGCCGTCCCGCGTGGAGCTCGCGGAGCCTCTGGGTCCGCGCCATTTGTGCTTTCATCCCACCCTCGATCTTGTCTACTTCTCGAACGAGCAGGGCTGCAGCGTGGGGGCCTATCGGCTTGACCCGGCGACCGGCACCCTGTCCGCCGCGCAAAGGATTTCCACCCTGCCTGAGGGGTACAGCGCGCGAAATACCTGCTCGCAGATCCACCTGACGCCGTCCGGGCAATACCTTTATGTCGGTAATCGTGGCCACAACAGCATCGCCTCCTTCGCCGTCAACCCGAGTAACGGGGAGTTGCGGTCGGTCGGGCAGGCAGCGACCGAAGCCGTCCCGAGCGCGTTCGGTCTTGATCCTCAGGGCCGTTTCGTGTTTGCCGCCGGTACCGCCACCGGCCGCTTAGCTTCCTATCGCATCAATAGCGAAACGGGGGCGCTGACGCCGCTGGCGACATACGACGTTGGCCGGCGGCCGGCGGCGGTGCTGGCTGCCCACCTCGGCGACTAGCGCCCGCCCAGCACCTCTCCCCGCCTTCGGGGAGAGGTCGGAGACGCGCAGCGGCTCCGAGTGAGGGGGAAGTCGCCAACAACATCGGAGATGTTGCGGTCCGAGCGCCCCTCACCCCAACCCTCTCCCCGCAAGCGGGGCGAGGGGGGTCTGGCAAACGGAGAGAGATGACATGTACAGAGCGTCCGCCGACATCGTGTTGCCGACATCGATCATCGGATCGCTGCCGCGGCCAGCCTGGCACACGGCCTCGTTGGGGAATAAGAGCTTTCTCGAAGCCATGGTGAACGCCCGCTGGCGAGAGCAGTACGAAGATGCGGTGTCGACTCATCTGCGTGCGCAGGAAATTGCCGGGCTCGATATCTGCACCGACGGCGACGCCCATTACGACGAGGAGGTCGGCGGTTTCAGCTGGCAGAGCTACCCGCTAACGCATATGGCGGGCCTGTCGCGCGAGGCGCAGTTGACGCCGCCGGCGGTCGCGGCCGCCTCGCCGCCACGCGGCCAAATCCTGCACGATCAGCTCGAAGCGCGGGTCCTGCCGCGCATTGTCGGGCCGCTTGGCCGCGGGAATTTGCACTACACGGCGATGTGGAAGGTGGCGCAGCGATTGACGAAGAAACCGGTCAAATTCGGCACGATTTTGCCCGAGCTGCTGGCGGCTGCCGTGGCCGACGACTATTACAAAGACCCGGTCGAGCGGTGCTGGGCCTTCAGCGAGGCGCTCAATCAGGAGCTCCACGAGCTTGCCGATGCCGGGTGCCCAATCATCCAGCTCGAGGAACCCCAGATCCATATGGTGCCGGCGCGCGGCAGGCCGTTCGGACGGCTTGAGACCACCGACCTCGTCAAATTGTTCAACAACACGGTCAAGGGGCTGCGCGCCAAGACCGAGGTGTGGTGCCATACCTGTTGGGGTAACCCGGCGCAGCAGCGCATCTTTCGCGATGTGCAGAGCTATCAGCCCACGCTGACGGCGCTCGACGAAGTCGATGCCGACGCGATCACTTTCGAGACCTGCTCATCGGGTACCGGCGATTTGCCGGCGATCGGTGCGGCTGTCACCGACAAAAAGGTCGTGATCGGGGTCATCGACCACCACACTTTGCAGGTCGAGCGACCCGACCAGGTCGCCGCCCTGATCCGCGAAGCGTTGCATCACATTCGCCCCGAGCGGCTTGTGATCTCCTCCGATTGCGGGATGGGCCGCGAAGGCATGAGCCGGCGCCACGCGCAATACAAGATGGTGGCACTGGTTCTCGGCACCAACCTCGTGCGCAAGGAGCAGGGCCTTGCGCAAGCCGAATGCCTCGCCGCCGACCCGCACTATTCGTTGGCATTGCGGCCGGAGTAAAGCGCCAGGCGGCGTCTCGATCGCGTTCCCGCCGGCTCACTCTTGATCATTGCGAGCCCCCGGGTCCGCGCTTCGAGGCTGGTCAAGAATTAAGTGGCATCGACACAGTGCGTGGGTCGAGACGCGCTCCGGCTTCGCCGCCGCGCGCCTCACC
>JAFAHP010000482.1 GCA_019237175.1 Alphaproteobacteria bacterium | reverse complement strand
GACACCGGTATTGGCGAGAACGACACCGGTCACTCCGGCGATCGTAAACAGAAAAATAAAGCCGAGCGCCCACAACATCGGGATTTTGAATTCGATCGAACCGCCCCACATCGTCGCGATCCACGAGAAGATGCATGTTCCCGACAGCGTCAGCGGCAAACGACACGGCGAGGACAGTAAAAGACAAGTCTTCGACCAACCCCCGAGCGTTAGAATCTAACGCAAGACGCGTAGTGCGCCGTCGTTCATCGCGACTGCGCTTCGTATTCCGCGGAGATGTCTTTGCTCGTGTAATCCGTTAATAGTGACGTGGAAACGATACCGATGATCGCGCAACCGCCTATCAACCGCCTATATAGAGCGCAATCGGCATGCTCGAATGAAAAGCCGCGAACAGCGCTGCTCAGGGAGGACCGCGGTGAAGCGCCAAACTTCCGACATCGATCAGGGCGATCACACACGCGGCGTCGAGGACCGCAAGGCCGATCGCAAACATCATCAACAACGGATTGATCTGCTCCGCCGCGCGGTCCAGGCGCCGAAGCCACCGCTCGAGTGAACCGCCAGGTCGGGAGGAAAACTGCGCCATGGCTCCAGCTCTTCCTTCTATCGCATACCACCCCTCTTAGCGTCGGCGCTGGACCCACGCCGGCGTTCAAGCCAATTCCGGAACGGCTTCGGTGAAGGTTTCAAGGTTGCCGAGGGTCTCTCTACCCAGCGCAAACGGGATACAGGCGCCAAACACGACCATGACCAGCATGGTTCCGAAGAAGATGGTTGGCGAACCGGTGTGCGAAACCATCACAAAGGGGACAATGACCCCGGCAAAAATGCGCGCGAAAGATTCGCCGAAAAAGTGTCCGCGGCCGCGCAGAGCGGTGGGGAATTGTTCGGACAGGTACATCCGTACTGCCGGAAAGCATGACAAGGTGGTGAAGCCGGTAATCAGCGCTCCCGCGCTGAAGACGATCGTCGCGGCTGAGCCGGTACGATGGGCCATCACCATCAGGATCAGACCGGGAATCGACGACAGGAACGCCCCCGTGATCGTCCATCGCCGGCCGATGATTTCCATGATAAAGCCGTTGAACAGCTTGCCGGGAATGCTGGCTGCGAACACGATCGAGCTCAAGCCAAAGCTCAGCGCGACCGCCGCACCCTGGTTGACCAGCGCTTTTGGCAGCAGGATGGCGATCAGGTAATAGACCGTGCCGCCGCACAAGCCGCACAGGATCCCGCTCGCCGTCCAGCGCAACTGTCCGGCAGCAAACAACTTCCAAAACGACGGCAGGCGCTCCTGCGGTCCTTCCCGGCTGCATCCGAGCTCGGCCACGGTCAGCGGCGCTACCCGCCCGCCGCAGCGCCTGACGATCAGATTAACGCTGTCGACGGCGTCCCGGGCCCGTCCTCGGCGCAGCAGCCAGCGTGGGCTTTCAGGGATCAGAAAGTAGATCAGCACCGGAGCGATGAACAAAGTCACGCCGCCCGGCAGCCCCACGAGCTGGAATCCCCTCGGATGATCGGCGAGGATAAAGCCGACAAACGGCAATAATGTGAATGCCGTAGCGAGCATGGTCTCGTAGATCGCCGCGTAGGTGCGCCGGTGCTGCGCCGGCATCAATTCGGCGGCGATCGGAAATGGCGCCGAGATCGTAAAGCCGAGAAAAAAGCCGGTAATGAGCCGCAGAATAAAGAGCTGCTCGAAATTATGTACCAGCAAAATCAATAAGGTGCATAAGGTGCTGAGAATGACACCGAGCTGCATGACGGTCAGCCGGCTGATGCGATCCGACATCGCCGCGGCGGCAAAGCCGCCGATGACGACAAGAAACGTGGGCCAAGTGGCGAGCGCGCGGACCGCGTCGGGACTCATGTGCAGCGGCGCCCTGGCGAGCACCAGCAGCGAACCCGTCAGCGCCAGGTCATAGCCTTCGATAAAGCCGACGAACCCGAGCACCAGGATGATTACGACGTGATAGGCGCTGAACGGTATGCTGTCGAGCTTATGTCCGAGGAGGTGACTGGCAGGAGCCATTCTCACCCCGACCGGGTCGGCGGCCATCGCGCTTCCTTCCCTTCGTTGATCGCCCGAACCGTGCAAGGTGTCTGCGCCCGGCGCCTCGATTCACCGTGCTGTCGGAACGACCAGCCGACGTAGTTCACCAGCGCGGGGCGAAACCGTCGTTGAGCGAGATGAATAATCCAGATTAAGTGCAACGGGTTCAGGGCGCGGTATGCCATATTGCTGCGACCTCCGGCGCCCCGCGTACGCTGTCGCGGTCCGCAGCTAACGCTCTTCAGCTCTACGCTGTGCTGGCATGGCTTCCCGTCTCGTTCCCCGGAATTTCCGTCTTCCCGAATTCGCTGGTTGGCCCCCCGGGGGAAGCTTCGCTTTTGTCATGGCCACCGGCATCGTCGCGCTCGCCGCCAAGGCGCAAGGGTTGCAGGCGATCGCCACGGGACTATTCGCCATCAGCTCGGCCGCCTTCGCAATCCTTTCGTTTCTGATGTCGATGCGTCTGATCTGCGATCGCAACGCGCTGTCCGCCGAATTTTCGCAACATCGTACGGCTATGGGGTTCCTGACGATCGTCGCTGCCGCCGCCGTGCTCGGCAGTGAGTTTGCGGTGCAGGCCAGACAGCCCCTCGTTGGTGTCGTGCTGTGGCTCGCCGCCTGCGGCCTCTGGGCCGGTCTCGTCTACGGGTTATTCGCGCGATTGGCGACCAGAACCGCCAAACCTTCGCTTGTCGAGGGGCTGGACGGCACCTGGCTGCTCGTCGTCGTCGCCACCGAAGCGCTGGCGGTGCTTGCCACCGATGTCATCGGAGCGTGGGGGCGGCCGGACATCATAGCCTGGCTGAGTTTGTTGTGGTTTCTGCTCGGCGGCTTCTTTTATTTGATCGTTATCGCGCTGATCGTCTACCGCTGGCTGTTCGAGCCGTTGGCGGCCGAAGCGCTGAGTGCGACCTATTGGATCAATATGGGAGCAATGGCGATCGCCACGCTTGTTGGCGCCCGGCTTGAATCGATTGCGGGCGCAGAGCCGCTGCTGAAGTGGCTGTTGCCGGGCATCGCCCTGGCGACGACATTGTGCTGGGCGGTCGCGACATGGTGGATTCCGCTGCTTTTGCTGATGGCGATCTGGCGCCACGGCGGGTGCGGCGTACCGCTCTCGTACCGGCTTGAATATTGGTCGATGGTATTCCCGCTGGGCATGTATACGGCGGCGACTTCGGCCTTTGCTGCGGCCAATCGCCTCGATTTCCTGTCCTGGATTCCGGGGGTGTTTATATGGATCGCGCTTGCCGCTTGGGGAGCGGTGTTTGTCGGTATGGTCCGCCGCGCGATCGCGCGCCCCGAGCGGCGCGGCGGGCAGCGCCCCGGCGAACGAAATTACCCCGCACCCTCGGGCGAGGCCGGAATCCGGAAGCGGCCGAGGTAACCCTGCTCGAAATCCGCGAGCGCCGACAAGCCCTCGATATCGTTTATCACCACCCGCTGCTCCTCAATCGTGACAAGCCGGTCTTCGCGGAGCTGTCGCAACGTCCGGCTGACATGGGGAACGCTCAGACCCAGTGCGTCGGCGATCAGTTCCTGGGTTAGCGGCATGCGATACGATTTTTCATCGGCCAATCCGACGATCCGAAGCCGATTGAGCAATTCGAGAAGAAAGTGAGCGACGCGTTCGAGAGCCGACCGGCGCCCCACATCGACCAAATGCTCGGCATAGATCGCCGCCTCACAGGCAAACGACCAAAAGATCGTCGCCGCCAGTCGCGGATGCCGCTCGAACAGACCGAGCAACACCGAGAAGGGCACCGGCGAAACGACCGCATTGGTCAGCGCGGTGACTGCATACAGCGCATTTTCGAAAAAACAGCCGGGGAAACCGACAAAATCCCCGGGCAGCAAAATGTTCAGCACCTGGCGGCGGCCGTCCCGCAGTATCCGATAACGAACCGCGCTGCCTTCCGAGAGCACGAACATCATTTCGTACTGGCGGCCTTCGCTGACGATGTCGCGGTTGCGCCGGACCGCACGGGTCGTCGCATGCAGGTCGTCAACGATCTTGAGGTCGTCCGGGGTCAACTCCGCAAACCAGGCGAGTTTGCGCGCGAGCGGCGTGCTCCACCCCCCCTCCGCGCTCGCCGGTTGTCCCAAGCCGGTTCCGGATAATACCGAGGCCATGTATAGCGAGGCTATGGCTGCCGGTCGCACAAGTCAAACCTGCGCGGATGAGTGTGGGCAGGGATAGTGCGGTCCCGGATGGCGTCGGGATGTTCAATCGATTACCACTTTGATCAGACGGTCGGTCGGGCGATGGCGCGCCGTTTCGGCGAGAGCTGCGCGAATCACGGCGGCGGTTGCTTCATCGGCAGCGGCGATGCGAACTTCTACCCCGGAGGCGCAAGCCCGGACCGCCGCCGGCCCCACTTGGTCGATCGCAAACACCGCCAGCAATACCGGATCCGGAGCGAGCACGCGCTCGCGAGGCACGAACCGGCCAAACAGCGGCAACTTCTTCGGACCACGGCGACTGTCGCGCGGGCGGCCGGCCGGCCGGAATTTGGCGAAGGTTGCCGCGAAAACGTTGCGCTTGCGCGGCGCTGGTCTGGCTCGCTTGGCCAACATCGCTTGCTCCCCTTTTCCCGCGGCAGGCTAGATAGCAGGGATGAATGACGGTTTTGCGACTCGACCTCCAATATTTAGCGATCGCAAAACTGTAACATACCATGCGTAGAAGACTTTCGACGCGAACTGTTCCGGGGAAGGGCATGGCTGCCGATGCGAGCGTGTTCTTTGCGCTTTGGTTGCAAAAGCCGTTGTGTATCGCGGCGACTAATCCCAGCGGCGAACGTCTCGCCGACGTCATCGCCGCCCAGGTCGACCTGTCGCGGCCCGGGCCGGTCCTCGAATTGGGCGCCGGGACCGGCAGTCTGACCCGCGGCTTGATTCGCGCCGGTTGCCCACCCGAACGCATCATCGCCCTCGAACGCGAACCTGACCTGGCCAAAATCCTGCGCCGAAACTTGCCGGGTGTCGCGGTGATCGAAGGTGACGCCATGCGGATCAGCCAGCATCCCGCGATTCGGGCACAACAACTTTCTTCGGTCGTGTCCAGCCTGCCGATCAAATGGTTTTCTGCGGCCGAGCAAGCGGCGGTCGTGCGCCCTTGCCTCGATCGCCTCGACGGCGGCCGGTTTGTTCAGTTGACCAACGGCTTCCGCTCGCCACTGGCAATGACAGAACTGGGTGTCATTGGCTGTGAGATTGCACGAGTCTGGTTCAACCTGCTGCCGGCGCA
>JAFAHP010000454.1 GCA_019237175.1 Alphaproteobacteria bacterium | reverse complement strand
TCCTTTACCCCGCGCAGCGCGAAGGTTTTGATCGGCCCGTCCCCGACCGCCATCATGCCATTGATCATCACCGGCTTGTAGAATCGCGCGGTCTGAAGGTCGTGCATCAGATTGTCGGTGTAATACGGCGGCTGATGACAGCTGGCGCATTGGCCCTTGCCAAAAAAGACCTGCTGGCCGGCCATCTCGGCCTGGCTCGCCTTCGACGGAATGAGCTTGCCAAAGACATCGAGCTTGGGCGCCGGCGGAAAATTCAGCATCTCCTGAAAATCGGCCATAAAGTCGACCTGGCTACCGCGTTCGAGCGGGTTCACTCCTTTCTTGGCGGCAATGACGATATCGCCGTCGAAGTACGCTGTGCGCTGTTCAAATTCGGTGAAATCCTCGACCGTTTTCAAGGCTCGCTGGGAGCCGAACAACCGCTGGATATTTAGGCCCCGCAGCGAGAGCGTTTTGATGCGATGGCGGAATTGTTGCGGCCGGGTATCGGGGGCGAGGTGGGTGGCACCATTTTGATGGCCGTTGGAGTGACAATCAAAGCAGGCCGCACCTTGGCTCGGTCCGTCGACGCGGCGATCCTCGGTCGCATTGAACTGCTGTTGCGGGAATGGCGTCAGCAGCAGGCGCAGCCCTTCGAGTTGCCGCGGCGTCAGCAGGCCATTAAACAGCTCGTAGTAATTGGTCAGCGAAACCAGCTTGCCTTGCGAGACGTCGCCAAGTTCAGGGCGCGGGGTCAGATAGATCGCCGGCGGGAACTCGGGCAGAAACCGGTCCGGCAAATCGAAGTCGATATCGAACCGCTGCAGGTCGCGTGTGTCCTGTTGCTTGATTGCGTCGATAACAAAATGCGGAAACACAAAGCCGCCTTCCAAATGCTTTGGATGCGGCAGCGGATAGAAGCCTTTCGGGAACAGGTCGCGCTCGCGGACCTCGTCGGGGCTCATCGCCGCGAGCTGCTCCCAGCTCACCCCGGCGGGCAATTTGACGCGAACCCCCTCTTGCACGGGCTTCACCCGGTCCATTGTCACTCCCGGCGCCGGGCGGTCGGAAAGGTCATAGCGCTCGTCGAGCAAGGCGTTGTGCTGCTGCTCGACACCGGGCTTGGCAGCGGACAGACGTGCCTTCAATGATGCGAAGGATTCAGTGATGTCGACCGGCATGTAGCTCGACTGGCCGCGCTCGCCTTGCTGTGCATCGGCGCGGCCGAAAATTAGCAGCAGGCCGGTCAACGCAAGAGCGGCCCAGCGATACCTCCCGTTGAGTTGCAGCATGAGCTCGTGCCTCCTCGATCAACGGCGGCAGTCTGCCCTGGTGATTTTTGGTTTAGGCGCAAGTCGGGCAGATTGCGGGCACGTTGTCAACGCCCGGCTCCCGGCGATGTTACGTGTAGGTTTTCGTGTAAGCGGCGATGCATCGCGGCCCGATACGCTGGGAAAGCGCTTGCGGGAAGGAGGGCGATGACCGACGATCCGCCGCAAATTGGTTTCCGCCGGAGGGCTCGGTATGGATGAACTGTATTTGCGTAGCGGCATTTTTTTGGCGCCGTTCCACAATCACGATGAAAACCCGACCCTGTCGATGGAGCGTGATCTCGAACTCCTCGAGCATCTCGACCGGCTGAATTACCACGAGGCGTGGATCGGCGAACACCATTCGGGCGGCTTTGAGTTGATCGCCTGTCCGGAGATGTTTATCGCCGCTGCCGCACAGCGCACCCGCCACATCCGGCTCGGCACCGGAGTGGTGTCGCTGCCCTATCACAATCCGTTCATGCTCGCCGACCGCATGGTTCAGCTCGATCACATGACGCGCGGCCGCGCAATGTTCGGGGTCGGCCCCGGCGCCCTCGTTCACGACGCGCTAAAGATCGGGGTCGATCCCGGCGAGCAGCGGCGCATGATGAACGAAGCGTTCGACGTTATCGTGCGGCTGCTGCGCGGCGAGCTGGTCAGCCGCAAAACCGACTGGTTCAACCTGACCGAAGCGCAATTGCAATTGCGCCCCTATACCCGCCCGACGATGGAGCTCGCGGTCGCCTCGGCGCGCTCCCCCTCGGGGTCGCTGTTGGCCGGCAAATACGGGGTCGGGATGCTGTCGATCGGCGGCACCGCCCCGGCGCAGATGGAGCGGCACACCGCGAATTGGGGATTGTATGAGGAAACCGCGCGGGCCAACGGGCATATTCCAGACCGTAAGCACTGGCGGGTCGTTGGCTTTTTCCATATTGCCGAAACCCGTGAGCAGGCGCGCAAGAATGTCGGGTTCGGCGTCCAGGCCTTCGCCAATTATTTCCGCGATATCGCGACCTTTCCGATTATCCCGCCCGATGTGCCGGACCCGGTCGACTGGCTGGTCGAAACCGGCACGGGCTGCATCGGCACGCCGGACGACGCGATCGCCTATGTCGACCGGCTGATCGCCGGTTCGGGCGGCTTTGGTGTGCTATGCGAGCTGGCGCAGAACTGGGCCGATTGGGACGCGACCAAAAAGCACTATGAGCTGATGGCGCGGTTTGTGCACCCGCGTTTCCAACAAAGCCGTGACCTGTTGCGCGGCAGCTACGATTTTGCGACCAACCATCATGTCGACTTCCTCGGCCAGGCGAGTGCTGCGATCCAGAAGGAGATCAACCGGCACGCTGCCACCCGCACCGCCGCGCCGCCGGCACAGCGCCGGGACGCCGCCAAATAACGCGCGATCGGGACCTCGATGCGAACCAATGCCCCGGTGGCGCGCAGCGGCCGCCATTTTCTGCAGATCCCCGGGCCGACCAATGTGCCCGACCGGATCCTGCAGGCGATCGCGATGCCGACGATCGACCATCGCGGTCCGGAATTTGCCGAGCTGGCCAAG
>JAFAHP010000010.1 GCA_019237175.1 Alphaproteobacteria bacterium | reverse complement strand
CGCGTGAGATCCGTGCGCTCAAAGAAGAGTGGATGGGAAAGTGGATGCCGCGGCTGACGCAAGACACCAAGCCGCTGTCGCCCTACCGCGTGATCTGGGAGTTGCTGCACGCGGTCGATGTCAAAAACACGATCATCACGCATGACGCCGGCAGCCCACGCGACCAGCTGTCGCCGTTCTGGGTCAGCGAAGTGCCGCTCTCTTACATCGGCTGGGGCAAGACGACCCAGCTTGGCTACGGATTAGGGCTGGCGATGGGGGCCAAATTGGCGAAACCCGACAAGCTCTGCATCAATGTTTGGGGCGATGCGGCGATCGGCTTTACCGGCATGGATTTCGAGACGGCAGTGCGCGAGCGCCTCCCGATTCTGTCGATTTTGATGAACAATTTCTCGATGGCGATCGAGCTTAAGGTCATGCCGGTGGCGACCGAGAAGTACCGGTCGACCGACATCAGCGGTCATTATGCCGATTTCGCCAAGGCGCTCGGCGGTTATGGCGAGCGGGTGACCGAGCCGAACGAGATCCAGGCGGCGATCCGTCGGGGCATCGCCAAGACCCGCGAGGGCATTCCGGCGCTCCTCGAATTCATCACTGAGAAGGCGGAGGACGTCTCGCGCTTTCCGTGATCCCAAGGGACAGCCCGCCGGACTGTCGGTTCGTGAATCCGGCCCTCGCTTCGCATATCGAGGCGGGGGTCGACGGCTTGAGGCCGCTGGTTAGGAAAGATCGATGGCCGAGGTAGAGGTCCAGCGGATTCTGGTAGACGATGTCCGCGAGTTCATCGCCGAGAAGTGGAAGCACAGCGAGTGCGAGCTCTGCGGCACCGATCGCTGGATGAGTTATCCCGAGCCGACCGAGTATATCTATCTAACGGTCGGGAGCGGACACGGTCCGGTTGTATTCTCCGCCCAAGCAACGGTGGCGTTTCTTCCGTTGAGCTGCATAAACTGTGGAAACCTGAGGCTAATCGACGGTAGGACTTTCGAACAATGGCGGCGGACGAAGGAACTCGGGGCGACAACGTCGTCCCGATAAAACCCGACCGCGGCCCGCCGTCTGGCAATGGTGCTCCTCTGATGCCAGCTGATCTCGCCGAACGCATCGCGCGCCTGGAGGCGTCCATCGAGGGGTTGCGGCATTCGCAGAATTTGACCATCGGCGCAACGGCTGCGATAGGCGGTGTGCTTGCTGCTATGATCGTCGGGTTCGGCGTGTATGGTTTGCAGAGAATCGATCAGACGCAGGAATCAATCTCACGGGAGGTGGCGATGACGCGGCAGGAGCTGGTCGGGGTCGCCACCGCGATCGCAAACTCTATCACCGCCGCGCGACAAATGCAGCCGCCGATCATCATCTCGCCCGCGCCGAATACGCCGCCATCGCCGTCTGCGCCTTCAAAAGGCAAATAACTTCTAAGCCAGTTTATCATTGGACGGTCGCCCAGCCGCCTCGCATTCCCGCGCTATTTGATTCAGCCTAACGTGCGCTGGAACATTAGGCAGCCGGGGCGGTTTCGCGTATAGAGATCACGCCTGCCGTCTGAGGTTGAACGTTATGAGATCGCCCGTCGCTTCACGTCCGCTGGTCCTGTGCATTCTCGATGGCTGGGGTGAGCGCGGCGCGGCGCCCGACAACGCGATGTCCTGCGCGCATTTACCGGTCTGGCACCGGCTGATGGCGCGTTGGCCCCACTCGCGGTTGCAGGCAAGCGAGCATTTCGTCGGGCTGCCCGACGGGCAGATGGGCAATTCAGAAGTCGGACACACCAACCTCGGCGCGGGCCGGCTGGTGATGCAGGATTTACCGCGCATCGACGCGGCGATCGCCTCGGGCGAGCTCGTGCAAATGCCCGATCTGCGCAATTTCATCGGACGCCTCAAGGAGAACCGCGGCACCGCTCACGTTATGGGTCTCTTATCGCCGGGCGGCGTTCATTCGCATCAGGACCAGATCGCCGCGCTCGCCCGAATAGTCGCAACCTCCGGGGTGGCGGTGGCGGTCCACGCGTTTCTTGACGGTCGGGATACGCCGCCGACGGCGGCTGTGACTTACCTCAAGAAATTTCAGAACAATGTCGCCGGGGTGGATGACCTGGTTGTCGCGAGTATCAGCGGCCGCTACTACGCGATGGACCGCGACAAGCGTTGGGACCGAGTGGCACAGGCTTACGAGGCCATTGCCAATGCTAAAGGCGAGATCGCGCCCACGGCAATCGACGCGATCGAGGCTGCCTATGCCCGTGGTGAGACTGACGAATTTGCCCGGCCCACGGTGATCGGCGGATATCGAGGTATGCGTGATTGGGACGGCCTACTGCTTGCGAATTTTCGTGCCGACCGTATCCGAGAGATCGCCGCCGCCTTGCTCGACCCTGACTTCAGCGGCTTTCCGCGCGCCCGGCTGGTCGGCTTTTCCACGGCGCTCGGCCTTGTCGAATATTCGACCGAACTGAACCGGTTTCTCCGCACGCTGTTTCCCCCCGAAAACCTCGGGGACACATTCGGCGAGGTGATCGCCAAAGCAGGCCTTACCCAGTTGCGCATCGCCGAGACCGAAAAATACGCGCATGTCACGTTCTTTTTCAACGGTGGGCGGGAGACGGTGTTTCCTGGCGAAGAGAGGATACTGGTGCCTTCGCCCAAAGTTCGCACCTATGACCTGCAGCCGGAGATGTCAGCGCTCGAAGTCACCGACAAGCTTGTCGATGCGATCGAGGGCGGGCGCTTTGATGTAATCGTGGTAAACTATGCCAATGCCGACATGGTCGGGCATACCGGCCGCCTCGACGCCGCGGTCAAGGCGGTCGAGACAATCGATCTGTGCCTTGGGCGGGTCGCGGCGGCAGTTGAACAAGCGGGCGGCACGTTGGTTGTCACTGCCGACCATGGCAACGCCGAGATGACGCGCGACCCGGAAACCGGAGGGCCGCACACGGCGCACACCTTGAACAGGGTGCCGTTTCTGATTGTCCATCCTCCGAGTATCGTCGCCCGGCTCGAAGACGGGCGGCTGGCCGATGTGGCGCCAACCTTGCTCGACATTCTCGGGATCGACAAACCGGCATCGATGACCGGCCGGTCCTTAATTCGCTTGCAGGAAAACCGGCTGAGCGCCGATTAGCCGCAGTTTCGCACCGTTCTTGATCGGCGGCGGCTCACCCCCGTATTATTCGCTCAGCGGTCCTCGCAGCAATCATAGGGTGAATACATGAGGCGTTTGCGGCTGGTTGCGGTAAGTGCCGCAGCGGTATTGGCCTTTTCATTGCGGCACGATATTGGAAACGCCGCCCCGAAGGCGCCTAACTCGTCTGAGACTTACCAGGAACTTAACCTGTTTGGTGAGGTTTTTGAACATGTACGGGCCGACTTTGCCGGCAAAGTAGATGACGATTCGCTGATCGAATCGGCGGTCAACGGCATGCTGACCTCGCTCGATCCGCATTCGAATTATCTGAATACCAAGAATTTCGACGACATGAAGGTGCAGACCCGCGGGGAGTTTGGCGGGCTGGGTATTGAAGTTTCGATGGAGAACGGGATTGTCAAAGTCGTATCGCCGATCGACGATACGCCCGCGGCGCGGGCCGGGCTGAAACCCGGGGATTTGATCGTCGCGCTCGATGGTCAGCCGGTGCAAGGAATGACCTTGCCGCAGGCCGTCGACAAGATGCGGGGGCCGGTGAACAGCGAGATCCGATTGACGATCCAGCGCAAGGGGCGCGATCCTTTTGACGTAAAGCTGACCCGCGCAACAATCCGCATCCAATCGGTTCGTTCCCGTCTGGTGGGCGACGATATCGGCTATATTCGAGTCACATCGTTCAACGAGCAGACCGACGTCGGGCTCAACAACGCGATCAAGAGCATCAAGCAGCAAGCAGGCAACAAATTGCGTGGGATCGTACTTGATCTGCGCAACAATCCGGGTGGGCTGCTCGACCAGGCGGTCGCTGTTGCCAATGCATTTGTCGAAAAAGGCGAGATTGTGTCGACTCGCGGCCGCCACCCCGACGATGCGCAGCGCTTCGACGCCAAACCCGGCGATATCGCAGCGGGGCTGCCGATAGCGGTGTTGATCAACGGCGGATCCGCATCGGCCAGTGAGATCGTTGCCGGCGCCTTGCAGGACCACCACCGGGCCATCCTGCTGGGCACGCGTACGTTCGGCAAAGGGTCGGTGCAGACGATCATCCCGCTGCCCGGACACGGCGCGATGCGACTGACAACGGCGCGCTACTACACGCCGTCCGGGCGGTCGATTCAGGCTAAGGGCATTGAGCCCGATATCGTCATCGAAGCGGCCAAGATTGAATCGCCGTCCGATAAGAAGGGAATGAAAGTTGCGGACGCATCCACTGCCAAAACCGATGATTCGGTCGACGATGCCGACATTTCGAGTTCGGTCGATCCGACGATTATGGGGACTCCCGCCGATTACCAAATGACGCGCGCTGTCGACATGTTGCGCGGCATGGCTATGTACAACGCTCGGTCGCTCAACTAAGGACGAAACCGGGCGCGCGTACTCTTCACGGAGCGCGTGATGCTGGGAACCGAGAGGACACGCTATCGGGAATGTGTCGGCATCATGCTGATCAACTGGAGCGGCGAGGTGCTTGTCGCCCGCCGTGCGGACACGCCGGGAGCACCAGCGTGGCAGATGCCGCAAGGCGGGATTGACTGGGGGGAAACCCCGCGCCAAGCGGCGATGCGCGAACTCGAGGAGGAAATCGGCACTGCCAAGGCGGAAATCATAACCGAAAGCCGAGACTGGCTGACCTATGATTTCCCGCCGGAACTCGCCCCCCGGCGCTGGGGCGGCCGATTTCGCGGCCAGCGCCAAAAATGGTTTCTGATGCGGTTCACCGGCTGCGATGCGGACATCGACCTCGGATCCAAACACGCCGAGTTCGACGCCTTCCGCTGGGTCGATCCCGAGGAACTGCCCCAGTTGATTGTTGCCTTCAAACGCCAAGTGTACGTCGAGATTCTCGGCGAGTTTCGTTCATATTGCCGCGCGGCGCGCGCCACGGCCGCGGAGCGACACCTCTAGCGCCGCGGCATTCGTGCCACCGCGTCATCGATTGCCGCCGCATCGGGGATCGCACCTTGTGCGCCTTGCGCCACGCAAGCGAGCCCGGCGGCCGCACTCGCCCGCCACAGTCCCAACTCCAGGGATGCGCCGAGATCGAGTGCCGCCGCGAGCACTCCGACAAAGGTGTCGCCGGCGCCGGTGGTGTCGAGTGCCTCCACCGGTAATGCCGGTATCGACAGTTCAGTGCGGCCGGCGAGATAGGCAGTTGCGCCGGCTGCGCCCCGCGTGACGATCAAGCCTTGGCGCAGCGTTTCGCCTACCGCCGCCGCATCTGCGCCGAGAGTTGCCGCCTCCTGCTGGTTGGCAACGACGAGATCGATCTCGCTCAATAGGCTGGGGTTAATCGCCCGAGCAGGGGCAAGGTTGAGCAGCACCTGGCCGCCCACCCCCCGGACGCGGTGGATCATCGCAGCAGTTTCGAGGTCGGGCACCTCCATCTGGACGACGAGGAGCATGCCGGGG
>JAFAHP010000819.1 GCA_019237175.1 Alphaproteobacteria bacterium | reverse complement strand
CCCACCTATAGCGAACGTCGGGCATTCGCTCCTCGTTATCCGCACCTTCCGTAAAGCGGATGGGCTTAAAACCGCGGGCCTCGTAAAAGCGCCGTGCGCGCACATTGGCCTGAAAACACCAGAGTTCGAGTGCGTCGACACCGCTCGACTTCGCCGCCTCGAGCAGCAGGGTGCCGGCGCCCTGCCCGATGCGGTCGGGCCGCACATAGAAATGTCCTAGTTCTTCCCCCCCGCAAGCCGAGAAACGCGACGATGCCGGTGTCGTCTTCGGCTACGGTCACCGCCCACTCCTTCAGCATCCTGTTGGCGACATACCAGCGATAGCTGGCGAGCGTGTGCAGCATCGGCAGGAACGTCAGCAGCCGGAACGAGCGGAAATAGACCTCGGCAATCGCCTCCGCGTCTTCCTCGATGGCGCGGCGCAACATAAATGGCATCTTCGCACCCGAGATCAGAACATAGCCGATTTGGGTACCCGTTCCCCAGACTGTCGCCGCTGAGCTGCAGGCGGTAGGCATTTTGGATAGGCGACAGCGCCCGACGTCAGCTCCCCGGGTGGGTCAGCGGCTCGACGCTTACTGGTGGCAAAAGATCGAACCCGATCTCAAAAAACCACCCGTCAGGCAACGGCGCCAGACCTCCGCTCCCCCCGGGTGGGACCGCGCAAAGGTCCACCCGGTCGCGAACAAAGTTGGCGCCGGTCATGGGCGTGGGCTGAGCCACAACCACAACAACGTTGCCACTGTCGCGCTAAACGCTAGCCCGAGACCGAAACCGATGGCGAGCGCGGCGCCCAGAACGAGACTGCGCGGTCCCCAGCGCAGCCAGTCCTGCACGCGTCTGCGTGCTGTCGCGATGCTCACGCAACACAATCGGCAACCTTGTCGACCAACATCCCTAGCGGCTTGTAGGAGAGACCGTCAAAAGATCGCCCTTTCCGGCCGGGCGCCAATAGCTTGGATCACCCAGCTGCGGCGCATGAAGACGGCCGGCCTGTCAATCCCGTTGTCCTGACAGCGTGGTGCCGAAGGAAGTTCGGCAAGCTGCATGAGCTTTGGCACTCGCATGCGAGCCATTTGCTCAGCGCCGGGGTCAA
The DNA here is from genome assembly GCA_019237175.1 of Alphaproteobacteria bacterium. GTDB lineage: Bacteria > Pseudomonadota > Alphaproteobacteria > ATCC43930 > CGMCC-115725 > AP-15. Next base: position 1,510 of record JAFAHP010000819.1, on the reverse strand, counting down.
CATCAAGGCGGTTTCGAGCCGGCTGGGCCATATCTCGGCCTCGCTCACCTTGTCGACCTATGCGCATCTGCCACCCGGTGCGGATCAAGACGCGGCGCAGCGGATCGACAAATTTCCTGTTCGGCAGCAAACGGGTAGCCGAGCCGTCACGATTGCCTTATCCTTGTGCGTCTAGTGACCTGTCGAGATTGGACAACAGTAAAGGAATTCAAGAGCTTATGGCCGAGCCAATCATACTGGAGATCTTCACCGACTACGTATGACCCTGGTGCTATCTCAGTACCGTGCGTATTGAAAAGCTGAAGCAGGCGTTTGCGGTCGAAACCAAGCTGGTCCACTTTCCGCTGCATCCCGAGACACCGGCCGAGGGCCGCTCGATGGCGGAGCTCTATGCCGGACGCGATGTCGATCCGGAAGCGATGTACGCTCGCATGAAGCGGTTGATGGATGCCGAGGGTTTGCCCTACGGCCGGCGCACCCACACCTACAACAGCCGGCTCGCTCAGGAATTGGGCAAATGGGCGGATACCCAATCGGGCGGCGAGGCGGTCCATGACGCGCTTTACCGGGCCTACTTTGTCGATGCTCGCAACATCGGCGATCCCGAGGTTCTGGTCGACATCGCCCAATCCGCCGGGTTGGCGGCGGACAAAGCGCGGCCGGTGCTGGCCGAGCGCCGGTTCAAGGACGAAGTTGACGCCGATTGGGCGAAATCGCACGCCTACGGGATTACCGGGGTTCCGACGTTTGTCGCGGCGCGCTATGGGGTCGTCGGCGCCCAGCCTTACGAGGCGCTCGTGCAGTTGGTCGAAAGGGCCGGTGCCGCACGGCGCAACTGAACCCACCCCTACCTCGCCTCGCGGCGAACGGAGGGGGAGTGGCGGTGTCAAGCGGCAGGCCGCGGCCGGCGTGCCGCCAAGGCCGCAAGGACGCTGAGAAACGACAGCGCGGCAAAGCATTCGAGCGAGCGGGCATAGCTCCCGGTGCGGTCATGCATTGCCCCGGAGAGAATGGGACCGGCGGCCTGTGCTATGACTTGCGCCGACAGCGCCAATCCGCGGATCGCGCCGTAGTTCGCGCGGCCGAAATAATCAGCCCAAGCAATCGGCAGCAAGGTCAGCATGCTGCCAATGCCGAGCCCGAACAACACCGCCCCGACAGCTCCCTGGGCCGCTGATGCGATGCCAATCATCGCCAAACAGCCGGCCGTCAGGAAAACCCCGCCTAGCGCCATCGGGTAGCGGATTGCCAGGGAACGTGGCATCAGCCCGCAGGCGGCGCTGGCCATACCCGACATCAGCGAAAACAAGCTGATGATCGAGGCCGCAATCGTCGGCGCAACGCCGTGCTCGACCAGATTCGCCGCCTGATGCAGACTGACCCCGGCCTGTACGGGGTAGACCAGGACGGTGTACCCCAGCAGCAGCCAGAAAGCAGATGTCCGCACCGCCTCGCGGCGCGAAAACGCCGTCTCGAAAACCGCTGGGGCGATGGCTCCGCAAGCGGCGGC
>JAFAHP010000774.1 GCA_019237175.1 Alphaproteobacteria bacterium | reverse complement strand
GCGTTGTCGAGCGCCAGCGGGCCGTCGAGAATGCCGCCGGTGATCTGCCCACGCTCCGCCATCTTGCACAGCGCGGCGGCCTCGATCGTCGACGGGACCGCGGGGTTGACCGTCTCCATCGCCGACAGTACCGCCACCCGCACCTGGTCGAACTGCAGCGCCTGGCCGAGATCGATGGCGTTCTGCACAATATCCACTTTGTCGGCGAGCGTGGGCGCAATGTTGACTGCCGCGTCGGTAATGATCAGCGGGTCCTCGTGGCCGGGGACATCCATCACAAAGCAATGGCTGATCCGCCGCGCCGTGCGGATCCCGGTCTCGCGCGCGACGACCGCACCCATCAGCTCGTCGGTATGGAGGCTGCCCTTCATCAAGGCTTCGGCCTTGCCCTGCCGCACCAACTCAACAGCCTTTGCTGCCGAGTCGTGGCTGTGCGCCGATTCTTCGAGTGGAAAGCCGGATATATCGGCTTCCGCTCGCTCAGCGGCGCTGCGAACGCGGACGGGCGGCCCGACGAGGATCGGCGCAATAAGCCCGAGCTTTGCCGCCTCGACGACGCCTTCGATCGAAATCTGATCACAGGGATGGGCTACCGCGGTCTTGACTGGCGGCAATCGTCGTGCTGCCGCCACGAGCCGGTCGTAGCGCTTGCGTGACACGTTTGTTTCCATAGGTCAGGCCGCCTTTTCCCGGCCGATCTCCGGGGGTGGACCGCCAAATATCGCCTCAATGCGTTCGAGCCGCTGGCGCCCCTCCGCGGGCAGGGCACCGCACGCGGCGAGCACCCGGCGCACCAGCGCCAAGGCTTCCTCGCATCGCCGACGATCGTCCGGCAACAGCTTCGGTAACGCAGCAACCGCCCGTTCCTCGTCCAACAGCAGCATCAAATACTGCTCCTTGACGATTTCCTTGAACCGGACAAGACCGACGCGTTTGGCGGCCGGCAGCTCGGCGCTGATCTGCGTCAGAGCGGCAAATCCGCGCTCGTCGACCTTGCCTTCCGGAAGGCGCACATAGATCAGCGCGCGTACTGCAGCCTCGATCAAACCGCCCTGATCGATATTCTGTTCGAGGTGCGCGGCTGCTTCCTTGGCGGCGGCTTCCCGCGCCACCTCGCGCCCGATGCGGCGGCTGACCGAGGTTTTCTCGGCGCGCAGACCAACCATCGCCTGCAATATCGGGGAACTGTAGGTATTGAAGAAAAACACCTCCGTTGCCGCGTCCCGCGCATTGCCCCACATTTCGAGCCCGCTGGCGACCATGTCCGACACCATCCGCTCGACGGCGAGGAACGGGTTCTCCGGGCGCGCCGGGCGGCGATCGCGGCGCACACTCGCGGCCCAATCTGCAACTGGCCGCATGAACGGGTTCTCGTCGGCGAACATTTCAAACCGCAGACGGTTCGGGTGACTCCGGCGCATCAGTTCGGCGCTCTGCTGCGTCACCATCGCGCGCACTGCCGGCCGCATCAGAGTGCTGTAGACACCCTGGGCGATTTCCGAAACCCGGGCGACGGTCGCAAACGCGAGGTCGTCCTCGGCGCTGTTGCCGCCGAGCTTGCGAATGTCGTCGAGCCTGCGCGCCTCAAGGCTGAACAGATAGTTGCCATGCACCAGCTCGCGGTTTTCGACCGACTCATCGATGTCCGTGATCACGGCCTCGTAGAGGCCCGGCGGCATCAAATCGATCATGTCCATGGCGTTGGCAAATTCCTCGTGCTCCTTGGACGCCACTTTGCCCGAGACGAAGATGCCCAAATGGCCGATGCTCTGGTGCAGGCAATAGACGATCGTCTGACCGGCGGCGACAATCTCGGCCTCGTCGTCGTAGAGGTCGAGAATCCAGTCCAACGCCTGCGGCGGCGGCGTGATGTCGTCGCCCCACGAGCAGAACACGATGATCGGTGATCTGATGTTGCGCAGATCGAGGCGCGTTCCATCGGAGGTGCGCAACTCGCCGGAAGAAAGCTTGTTGCCGACAAACAGCTGGTCGGCAATCGCCTGCATCTCGCCGGCATTGAGCAACACCGGACTGCCCCACCATTTCTCGAATTCGAGAAATCGCGGTGGCTCGGTGTCGATCTTCGAATAGACGTTGTAGATTTTTTTCCAATAGCTGTTGTCGGGGTGCAACGACTCGAAATTCGCAACCAGATTGGCGCCGTCGAAGATGCCGTTGCCGAGGTCTCCGGCGAGCGAAGTCAACCAGGTCCCGGCGAGCAGACCGGCGAGATAGCGCATCGGGTTCTTGCCGTGGATCCCCGCCCAATAGGAGAGCGGCGATCCGGCGAGCATGATCGGCCCAACGCGTTCCGGGTGGATGGCGCTCATCATCATGATCTGCCAACCAGCCTGGCAGTTGCCGATCAAGCACGGCTTACCTTCGGCATCCGGATGTCGGGCTGCCACCGCCTCGACAAACCGGGCTTCCGCTTCACAGACATCCCCGATCGTCTGGCCGCGGATTGGCTCGGGCCAAAAGCCGACGAAATAACAGGGATGACCCGCAGCGAGGGCCACACCGATCTCGCTGTCGTGCTTCATGCCGCCAATGCCGGGACCGTGACCGGCGCGCGGGTCGAAGACGATAAACGGCCGCTTGCGCTGATCGATTGCCGTGTCCTTGGCCGGGACGATCCGCACCAGGGCGTAATTCACCGGGCGCGGGAGCGTGCGGCCGTCGAGGACGAATTCGGCCTCGAAGCTCAATACGTGTGGCGCTTTGCGAGCATTGTGTTCGACATAGTTATTGCCCCGTTGACGCAAAACGTCGAGCAGAAGGATCGATCGCTGCCACGCATCAACGCAGTATTCGACTGCGCTCTCCACCCCGAAAAGTGGACCAAATGGAGATGCTATCAAAGGTTCTCTTACTCCCATTGCGGAAAATTGCTCGGACATAATTGGCCTCCGGTTGCGCTGATATTAGCGTCTCTCTTTTCTAATGTGACATTGATTTAAATCAACCCGTCTGACAAGTAGTTGATCGGGTCGCAAAATCTGCTCTTAAAGAAGATCCGCACCTCGGCTAAGGTGGCTATGCATTTTTTAGGGGCTTGGCGCCACGCACCATTATTTTTATTAAATTTTGGTGACATTTGCGGCAGGTCACAGTGCTGACGCACAGGGAGGCGAACATGCCGTTCATCGCGTCGAATGGCCTCACCGAGGAGGGCACGGCCAAGACCATCACGGCCGGGGGCATGACGGTGCATTATCACGATGTGGGCGAGGGCGAGCCGGTGCTGTTCCTCCACTCGTACGGTCCCGGCACCACCGCGTGGATCACCTTTCACAAGACGGTCGGGGCGCTTTCGCAGCACTTCCGCTGCATCCTGATAGACCTCCCGAATTTTGCGAAAACCGGTCCGATCGTCTACCGTGAGGGGGTGCACGCGGTCCAGGCGCGGATTGCGGTCGCCCTGCTCGACGCGCTCGGCGTCGCGCGTGCATACTGGGTCGGCAACTCGCAGGGCGGGCAGTCGGCGATGGTGGCGGCCATCACCTACCCGGAGCGGGTGCAGAAGTTTGTCATGGGCGGCTCGCATATCGGCACCGGCGGTGATCGCTACTTGATGGCCAATCGCCCATCGGAAGGCAGCCGGGCGACCCGCCGGGCGCTCGACGACCCGAGACGCGAGAATATCGCGCACTATCTCCGCGTGCACATCGACGACGAGAGCCTGGTGACCGACGAGCTGGTTGACTACATCCACCGGGCGCACACCTGGTCGCCCGAGTTCATCGAGGCGCGCCGGCAATCGGTCAGCCTACCGCATGACTACACGCCCGAGCTTGCCGGCATAAAAGCGCCCGTCCTGCTGATCCATGGGCGGTACGACCGCATGGTGGCGTTCGAGGTCTCGATCGCGATCCTCAACCACATTGCCGATTCGCGCCTGGTATTGCTCAACAATTGCGGGCACTGGCCGCCCTTCGAGAAGCCGGCCGAATGGACCGCGCAGGTCCTGGCGTTCCTCAAGGGCTACTGAGAGCGGAGAGCTCGGAACCCGAACCGGAAAAAATTCGCCTAACAATTCCCAAGGATTGTCATTGCGAGACCCGGGGGACGGCCGTCCGGGGTTGCAATGAACGAGCAAGGAAATATCAGCGAACGATGGGGCAGGACATCGGAGGTCAAAACCCGATCTGTCCGCTCATTGCAATTGGGGAGTTAGGGGTCAGTCGAGCCTCCTTCACCGCGCCTGGGCCGACGCCTTCCCGCCGGAAGCGGGCGGCCCCTTTCGCCGAAGCGCCAGCGCTCGATTCTCCTCCTGCACCCATGTGAGAACGGAAATGCGGACTGCCGCCCCCTCCTGGACAAGGTTGCGACGGGCTTTCTATGATGTTCGCGCATGCCGCCCTCGGGCAGCTTGAGGAGGGGCCATCGTGAGTGATCCGCTGACCCAATGGCGGCGCCCCGCGACGACACGCGGTGCCGGCCAGGAAAAACTCTGGCCGACCTATCTCGGGATCACCGGTCTGCTGCTGTTCATGCTGGTCGCGCTGGCCGGCGGGATCATCTGGTACAACTCGAAAAAATCGAGCGAGTTGGCGATCGCCGCCGCCCGGCGGCTGATGCAGGAACTGGACTATAAGACCATCGACCGCATCCGCCTCCTCTATGATCCGATGTACGCGATTGTCGGGCTCGCTGCCGCGGGACCGGTGTTCACGAATCCCGCAGCGGCCGAGGATCCCGCCGCCAAGGCTGCGATGCAGCGCGCGTTGCGCACCTACCCGCAAATCCTGTCGCTCTATGTCGGGTTCGAGAACGGCGATTTCTTCATGATGACGCATATCGCCGGTGACAAGGGTGCAGCTTTGCGCAAAGCGCTGAAAGCGCCGCACGACGCTGTCTTCGCCAACGAGATCATCGGCCACGACGCCGGCGGGCGCATCGAGCGCTGGGTCTTTCTCGCGGAGGACGGCGCGGTTGTCGGCCGCATCGCTCCGGTGGCGGCGAGCTTCGACCCGCGCCCGCGGCCGTGGTATGTCCAAGCCAAGGACACCGATGTCGTTGAGCACACCGATCTTTACGTTTTTGCGTCGAGCGGCGAGCCCGGTTTTACATTGAGCCGCAGCTTCAAAGGCGCCACCCCGGGGGTCATGGGCGCCGACCTCGCCGCCGTTGATCTCGCCGATTTTCTCGGCAAGCAGCGGCTCACACCCGGCAGCCTCGTCTTCATTTTCACAAGGACGGGCGACGTCGTGGCGCTGCCCGACCAGGCGCGGATCGCCAAGGCGGTGCGCGCCAACGGCGAAATCAGGGCGGCGCTGCCGAAGATTGCCGATCTGCACGATCAGGTAATCAGCGGCCTTGTCGCGTCGTACGAAAATCAGCAGATGGCGGGAACGCGCGTCTACGACGTGGCGGGCCGCACCTATATCGCCCGGGTCGCCGAAATCCCGCCGCGCTACGGCCAGGACCAGTTGCTGGCGATCGCGGTGCCGGTCGACGAAATCATGCGGCCGATAACCGAGATCCGCAACGACACGCTCCTCTATTCGGTCCTGTTTGTGGTGTTTGCGGTACCGCTTTACGTGACC
>JAFAHP010000729.1 GCA_019237175.1 Alphaproteobacteria bacterium | reverse complement strand
TCCATCGGCGCTGAGCCGCGCCAGAGCCGCTCAAAAAGCTGGTCCTGATCGAACCGGGTCTCCCCCTCGCCATGGTGAGCCCGCAGGGCGGCTAAGCAGGGATGATCTTTCGGCCTGACGGCTCACACCTTCTCGATGTTCCACATCAGGAAAGCGGGGGCACTGATGACGCCCTTGCGATTCTTGCGATAGGCGGTCATCTGCGTCCATTGCCCGGTTGGGATGTAGGGCACGACCTCGAAGGCGCGCAGTTGTATCGCCGCCGCCAGCTGTCGCCACTCGCCGAATGTCTCCGCTTTGATCCATTGCGCGCGCAGCGCCTCGATCGTGTCATCTTTTGGCCATCCGAACCAAGCGGTGTCGCCGTTGGCCTGCAGCATCACATTGACACTCGGATCGAGAGTGTCGCTCCCGACCCAGGCGGTGCCAAAGACGCTCCAGCCGCCGTCATCAGGCGGCTTCTTTGAGGCGCGCCGCGCCGAAATCGCGCTCCAATCCGCCGATACCAGCTCAACATTAAGCCCGAGCCGCTTGAGCAGATCGGCGATGACCAATGCCGGAATGTGTGAATTGGCAAGCTCGACTGAGTCCAGCACCGTGATTTTCTCGCCGTTGTAGCCGGCTTCAGCAATCAGCCGCTTCGCCGCCGCGAAATCGCGCGGGCCGGTGAGGACCTGCGACCCGTCCTCGTTTGCCATCGGGCCACCGCAGGTAAAGAACGAGGCGCACAAGTTCCAGTGCTGCGGGTCGCCTGCCAACGCGGTCAAAAAGTCCGCCTGATTGACCACCAGCAGCATTGCCTGCCGCATCTTGAGATTATTGAACGGCGGCTGCAGCTGGTTGAACCGCATCATCGTCATGATGCCCATCGGGTTGTCCGGGGCCAGCATAATCTCGGGGTTCGCCGCCAGCGCCGGCAGCATGTCCAGGGTTGGGTTCTCCCACCAATCGGCCTCGCCATTGCCAAGCGCCACGGCCTTGGTCATTGCATCGGGGATGTTGAGCCATTCGACCCGATCGACCCTGACCACCTTGCCGCCCGACGCCCAGCTTGGCGGCTCGCCCCGCGGCAAATAATCGGTGTTCTTCATATAGACCACCCGGTGGCCGGGTTCGAACTCCTCTTTGCTGAACTTTAACGGACCCGAGCCGACCATCTCGGTGACCTGCTGGAAGGGATCGGTGTTGGCAATCCGCTCCGGCATCACAAACGACGGCAGGGTGGAGACCTTGGCGAGACCCTCGATCAATAACGGAAACGGCTCCTTCAATTTGATCGTGAAATCGCCAGGGCCGTCGGCCGCGATCGTATCGATGAGCGGCACCAGCCATTGCCCAAGCGCGTCGCGCGCAGCCCAGCGCCGGATCGAGGCAACACAGTCGACACCGCGCACTGGGCTGCCATCATGGAATGCAAGCCCATCGCGCAATTTGAAACGGTAGGTCAGTTTGTCCGGCGAGAGATCGTAGTCGCCGACCATCTGCGAGTGCGGCACAAACTCGCTGTCGATCGCGAACAGCGTGTCGAAAACCATATAGCCGTGATTGCGGGTGATGTAGGCGGTGGTCCAGATCGGATCGAGAATCCGGAGATCGGCCTGCGCGATAAAGCGCAATGTCTTGTCTTCCGACGCCGCCCGCGCCGATGCCCAGACGCGGCTGACTGCGAGCGCAGCGGCTGCCGCGGTCGCTTTGCCCAAAGTACGGCGACTGAGACGACGGATCATGCCGTCCTTCACGAATTGCGTCGCTGCACAACGAGAACCCAGCTCGTTAAGATTGAATGGCGTTCTGGAGCGCGCGCAGTCCATCGGTGAGTGCGGCTGGTCCTGGTTGCAGTATCAGCGACGACTTGATTTCGTGAAGCGCGCCATTTCGAACGGCGGGCAACTGCGCAAACCCTGGCCGCGCCGTCACCTTCTCCGCACGAAATTTCTTGCCGCACCATGAGCCGATGATGATGTCGGGGGCGCGCGCAATGATTTCCTCCGCAGTGACAATTCGTTCCTTTGCGGACTTGCCGCCGGCGCGATCGGCAAAGATGTCGACCCCTCCAGCCGTTTCGATCAGTTCCGAGACCCAGCCGATGCCGGATATCATCGGGCCGTCCCATTCCTCGAAATAGACGCGCGGCTGCCGCGGCAAGTGCGCGGCTTGTTGGCGCGCCGCAACCAGCCCGTCGGCCAGCTCTTCGACAAGGCGATCGGCACGATCCGCCGCATCGATCATCGCGCCGAGCATGCGGATCATGTCGAAAATCCCGGTTACCGTGCGCTGATTGAAGGCGTGAACACTGATGCCCTGGCGAACGAGCGCCGCGACAATGTCGGCTTGCAAGTCGGAGAA
>JAFAHP010000755.1 GCA_019237175.1 Alphaproteobacteria bacterium | reverse complement strand
CCGCAAGGATTACGAGGAGATCCCCGAGAGTGCGCGCGACGCGCTGCGCTTTTTCTGGGCCGAGCGAGCCGAAGAGGTGACCGACGCGGCCCTGGAGCCGGCCGCAACCCGTTCGGCGCAAGCAGCGGCGTAGCCCTCGCCACAGGCTTTACCAGCCCGCCGTTGCAGTAGGATGGGCTGACCCCGGCGAACCCCGGGGTTTTAGGCCCAAAAAAAACGGTCGCGAGCCTAGCCCGGGGGCGGGAAAGCCCATCACCGCGCCGGCTCCCGGGAATGATGGGCTTCGCAGGCTCAGCCCATCCTACGTGCTTTTCAGTTCCCGGCGTGGAAGCCGCCGTGGTGACGCGGTCCCTCGCGGATGCCGCGGCATTCTCTGTCCGCCGGCGTTTCCGAAGACAATTTGCCGATTTTGCACAGCCCGCGAGTTATCTCAGCGTTAATTTTACAGCCCTATCGGCGTTGACTACACGATAATGTGAAGATTACGCTTTGGTTTTTATGGGGTAGATCGGGCGATGCTGTCTGATCCGGGATCGAGCATAGCGGCGTGAGCCACATCGGATTTCGCTGCGTCGTCCGGGAACCCTGTCGCAGGGCTTCGGCGAGCGGGAGGGAACGGACAACAAAGTCAAGAGGCATAGGGGGAGAAGCGATGACGCGAAGCCGACTGATAATATTGATTTGCTTGGGCATTCTCGGTTTTGCCGGTTGCGCTCCGCAGCCGGGTGGGACCGCCTCGCAGGCGCCTGTCCCTGCGCTGCAGCCGAACATGGCGCGGGTCTGGGTTCTGCGGACGCCATCCCTAGGGTCAGTCACCACCGGGGCGGATCCGACGGTTTATGCCAACGGCGCAGCTCTTGCTCAAAGCGCCCAGGGCACCGTCTTCTTTCACGACTTCCAGCCGGGAACCTACCGCTTCACGGTGCAGCAATACGGAATCCCGACCAACCAAGTCAACACCTTGCAGCTTGCACCCGGCACGGAGGCGTATGTTCAGGTCGTGGCGGAGCCGGCTTATTATGCGGGCTCCTCCGGCACCGGTGCGACCTTTGTCATTATGACGATGGCGCCACAGGAGGCCCAAGCATCCATGCAGTCGTTGACCAATATCGGTCAGCGCTGATCCGCCGTTCGCCTCGTGGTAGCGGCAGCAGTAGCAGATCCAAGGGAGAAACGAGGGGCAAGCGGCAATCGATGGTAGCGCATGTGGCAATCTCGGCGGCTGACCGCAGCCGGATCGAGAAGTCGCGACACCGCTGGCGCTGCCGACCCGGCGCGGCGCGTCTTTAGTGAGGGCAAATTATGACTAGCCGGCTTACAATATTGATTTGCTTCGGCCTTCTGATGCTCGCCGGCTGCATGGCGGAGCAGGCCGAGAAATCATGGCAGCAGGCATCCATTCCGCCGCTGCAACCGGGCATGGCGCGTGTTTGGGTGCTGCGGACGCCGTCGCAAGCCGGATTGATCACCGGGGCCGATCCGATGGTTTATGCGAACGGCGCCCCGCTCGCCCAAAGCCCGGTGTTCACCGTCTACTACCATGACTTCCCGCCGGGAACCTACCGTTTCACGGTGCAGGCCTTTGGCACGCCGGCCCATCTCTTCGACACGGTTGAGCTCGCCCCGGACACGCAGACCTATCTTCAGGTCCAGGCGATCCCGAATTGGGAAGCGGGCTCGACCGTCGGGGGTGCGAGTTTTGCGGTATTGACGATGGCGCCGGAAATCGCCAAGCCATATCTCCCGACCATGAAATATCTCGGCGAGCGCTGATGCCGCGCGAGGTCGAATTGCTCGAGGACCGAGCGCCCGACCTAACAAAAAAATGCATCTCGGGATATTAAAAGCTTATTCGTCATTCCCGCGAAAGCGGGAACCCAGGGGCCAATATCCGAGCGCTGGCTCTGGGCCCCTCCCCGGACTTGATCCGGGGATTGCACGGGGGCGACGATATCCGCTTGATAAGGTCCACTCCATTTCAGGTCGGACACCGAGGTCTCGCACCTTGGCGCTGCCGAGTTCAGGACGAACCGGCGCCGAATTGGGAATTCGGCTCGACCAGCGGCGGCGGTTTTGTCGTTGCCACGATGTCGCCACAGGAGGCCCAACAATATGCGATTGACGAAGGATCTCGGCGAGCGCTGATCATGTCGGCCGAGAAAGGTCGAAAAGCACATGTTTTTGGGGCGTCGTCGGACGGCGAGACCAATCGCGCGACGATGATCTTGTATTCGGCAGCCGGAGGAAGACCGATGAATGTGAGACATTTGTTGAACGGCGTTGCGATTGTCGCCACGCTGGCAATTGCCGGACCGGTTTGGGCACAGCAGCAGCAGCCGCAGTGGAACCCGGCAACGGGTCAGCCCGGGCTTGGCGCCCCCATGACGCCGGCCGCCGCACCGCCGGCCGCCGCACCGCCTTCCGCGGCGGCTTCGGCGACGCCGTCGGTACACCATGCCGTGCGGCATGCCAGGGCGATGCACGCGCATCACAAGCAGATGGCCCAGAAAGCCGCGCTGACCGGCGATACGACCGCGCAGCTCAACCGCGAAGAGCTGGCGCGTATCCAATCCGGGAATCTGGGCAACCCGCCGGCGCCACCGGCTCCACCGCCGCCGCCCGCTCATTAGAAAGAAACAGCGCCTCAGTGCACTGCTTACCCCGGGGTCATTGCGAGCGCAGCGAAGCAATCTCGGCGGTTGAGGCTCGGCGACGCCGGGATCGCCACGGCGCCTGACGGCACCTCGCGATGACCCCGGGTGGTTTCATCCGGGGCGAGTCGGCCGGCCGGCCGGTGGGTAACTACAAGAGACGGAGCCGTGGTGTAGGGCGGAATAGCGCGGAGCGCGCATTCCGCCCCCGCCCTCGACGGTGCCGGAGAGGGCGGAATGCGCTGTCGCTTTTCCGCCCTACGATAACGGGGTGGTCGCATCCTCGGGGTCGGCAACGCCGATGGGCACTAACCCGCGACCGAAGCCGGCTGGCGGAAACCCGTCAGGAACGCCCGCTGCTCGTGCGGCCGAGAGATCCTCCCCCGTATTACGGCCCACCTCCGTATTACGGCCCTCCGTACTAGGCAATCCT
>JAFAHP010000782.1 GCA_019237175.1 Alphaproteobacteria bacterium | reverse complement strand
GGAGCACCTCCCTGAGGTCGGTCGCGCGAATGCGGGCGACGGCCGGGGCCGGCGACTGCAATTCCGCCTGCGCGCGACGCACGGCGCGCCCGGCCTCCTCGACAGCCTCGGCCGCAAGCTTGACTTGCGCAACGCCCCATTCGACCGGATTGCGGATATTCGACATTTCCTGTTTCCTCCCGGACCATCGGTTCGTGGAGTCGGGCCGCCCGTGACGGCATGTTCGATCGATCCGCTCGCCGGCCACGAGCGAAGACGCGACCCGCTGGAAGTATTGATGTGTGCATCAGCCGCGCCAAGCGCTATGCCGCCTCGTCGTCTTTGCTGGAATATCCTTCGATTTCGGCGGCGTCTGCCGCGAGACCCTAACGCGACCAATCGAAGTCGACATCGGCGGCGGCTAACAAATCGGGCCCGCAGCGCTCTGCGATGCGCGCATGCTGAACCGCGGAAGGCTCGACGCGATAACGGGAGCGCAGACTTGCCGCTTCGCCCGGACCAAATCGCTCCAGACGGTGGGAAATCAGCTCTCCGACCTTGCGCGAAAACGGACCCGTTTGCTGCTCGATATAGACGATGCGCAACGCACCGGCGCGGGCGGGCTCCTGGGCGAACCGCAAGCCCAGCCAATGATCGATCGTCTCCCATCCGCGCATCGGGTCCCCGGTGGCCGGGTCACGGCCATAGAGACCGTCAAAAACGTAGAATTCGTCCGGCGCTCGCCGCATCCCGGCGATCGCGTCGACCGCTGGCATGCCGCCGCCCGAATGCGCGCTCACGATCAGACGATCCAGCGCCAATCCTGTGTTCTCGATACCGGCGGCGCCCGCGAAGCAAGCAAGAGCATAGTCGATCAGCCGGTCAATGCCGCCGGCGAGCAAACCCGGGAAATCGTACCAGCTGTAATGCAGCCAGTTACCGCGCGGCAGCAGTGCCAGAGTCGGCCGGCTCCGGCGCGCCAGATCGAGCCCGCTGCGCGGTACCTTCTCCGATAACAGCATCGCGCTGCCGGTCCGTGAAAACCCGTGCAGGTGAACGACGACGTCGACAGCGGTAAGCGCGCGCGGGATCGCGTTCCAACGGAGGAACAGGTCGGGCTGGGTTCCAGCGTGAGCCCGCAGCACCGGCGTGTCCGCGAGATACGCCTCTCCCGGTGTGACCGTTTCTCCCGACAACGCGACAGAAAGCGCTGGCATCCCCGCCGTGCTCCGATCTGGTTGACGCCGAGGCCGGTATCTGTCGACCGCGGCGCGAATTAGAGATAGGGATCGTTGGCCGCCAAGTGACGCGAGACGCAGTCGGCCACCGCCTCTTCGAGCGACGTGAAGCGCGCCGTGTAACCCGAGCGGCGCAGCTTTTCGATCGGGGCCTCGGTGAAGTACTGGTAGCTCGGCCGGATCGCCGGCGGGATATCGATATATTCGATAACCGGTTCCACCCCGCAGGCGGCGCCTACGGCCCTCATCAGGTCGCGAAAGCTGCGCGCCACTCCAGTGCCCAGATTGAACACTCCGCTGGTGTGGCCATCTGACAAGAGCCACAGCATGACCGCAGCGCAATCCTTCGCGTAGATGAAATCGCGCCGCTGCTCGCCGTCAGCAAAATCGGGACGGTGGGACTTAAACAGCTGGACCGGCTCGCCGCTGGCGATGTGTGCATAATTTTTGGCGACGAGGCTCATCATGTCGCCTTTATGATATTCGTTCGGCCCGAAGACATTGAACAGCTTCAGGCCGAACCATAAAGGCGGGGCATGTCCAGAGGCCGCTTCACGCATCGCCCACAGATCGAAGGCATGCTTCGACCAGCCGTAGAGGTTGAGCGGGCGCAGGCGCTTGAGCTCGGCGATGCCGCCTTGGTCGTCAAAACCCCGCGCTCCGTCACCATAAGTTGCCGCGGAGGAGGCATAAATCAGCCTTTTTCCGGCAGCTGCACACCAGCGCCATAATGCGATCGAATAATTGAGATTGCCGGCGATGATTTCGTCGGCATCGTTTGCCGTCGTTGACGAATTGGCTCCCAAATGAAACACGGCTTCGACGCGCTTACCAAACCGGTCGAGCCAGGCAAACAGCCCTTCGATTGTCACAATCTCAAAAAAATCGCGCTTGGCGATATTCCGCCATTTTGCGCCTGTACCAAAGCGATCGACGATCACGAGGTCGGAGCGGCCCAATTCGTTGAGACGTGCTCCGAGCACCGAACCGATAAACCCGGCGCCGCCTGTGATTACCAGCATCGTTCATCCTCTACGCCGCGTCAGCCCTGCGGCCCGGCGGCGGTTGCCCATCACCCTGAGAGGCCGGTGCGCGCATAGAGATCAGCAAGCGCCACTCGAAACCCGATGCTCTCCAGCACCAGCTCACCCTGGGTGACGGCGATCGGACGCTCCGGCCACTCGCCCTGCAGCGAACGGCGAAGCAATTCCGCAGCTACGCGATCGGCGCGCAGCACTAGGATCTCGTTGACGCTCGGGATGCTGGTATAGGCCCAGACGTTGGTCCAGGTCTTGGCCTGGTTGCTCGGCGAGAGGATCTCGATCACCAGTACCGGATCGGATAGCGTCGCCTGGCCGGGCGCCAGAGGGACGCAGGTGACTGCCAGATCGGGGATCCGGACATTGTGCTCGGACAACAGCCGCGGCACGATGCCGGGATTGGCGACGACCTCGCAACCACTCGCTTTTTCGCGCAGGTGATTACGAATCAGGCTACCCAATTCATTCTGCAGAAAGCCGTGCATCGTGCTCGCCGGCGCCATCGCGCGCGGCTCGCCGTCGACCAGTTCGTAGCCGAGGCCGTCTTGCGAATCCCAATTGAGGAATTCCGCGACGGTCATCCGCACTGGAACCTTCGCCAGAAGCGCCATCTGTCCTTTATAGCATGCGTCGTTACTCGGCGCAGCCTCCGACGCGAGCGCCGTCAGGGAGAGCCATCGGTGCCCCCTATCGGCGATGGGACCATTTGCTGGTAGGTCGAGAGACAGGAGCGTAGCTTGCGGGGCCCCGGACAATAACCGAGAGGGACGTGTGAGCGTCAGTATCCTGATCATCGATGACGAGCCCGATGTCGAAGACCTGTTCCGCCAGCGTTTTCGCCGCGAGACGCGCCAGGGCAACTACGTGCTGCATTTCGCCGGTTCGGGCGAAACGGCCCTGGACATGCTGGCTCACGAGATCACGCCGCAGTTGATCGTGATTTTGTCCGATATCAACATGCCCGGAATGGACGGCCTCACGTTGTTAC
>JAFAHP010000345.1 GCA_019237175.1 Alphaproteobacteria bacterium | reverse complement strand
CGCTTCCAGGTTGAGCTGCAACAAATCGATCAGGTCGTAGAGGCTGCCCTCCTCGATCACCAGGGTCCCGTCGACAAAAGCCTCCGGCAAATAGAGCCGCGGCCGGAGAATCAGTTTGCGGTGAAGCCTCGGGTCGGTAAGGCGGATTGCGGCACGCGGTCCCGGGGCTCCGATGAACTCATGGCGCGCCCCGGCGGCATCGACGAGGCATAGCCGGCCTTTTGAGATTATGCGTTCGAGCATACGCGCCAGCAGGATTGTCACGACCGCAGACCGAATCTCGCTGGGGCCCGGTTATTGCGGCGCGCTTACATTCGATGCGGCGGCTGTGGACGGGCCGACTTCCGCCTCGGTTTCGTCTTGTTCGGCAAGCCGCAGCGGGTCAATGCCGCGCGCCTGCATCGCTGCTTCCTCGGCCGATTGGGCAACGTTGGCGGTGATCGTCACCGAGACTTCCGGATGCAATACGACCCGCACCGGATGCAGGCCGAGGTTTTTGATCGGCCTTTCGAGCACGACCTGCCGCCGTTCGAGGGTAAACCCCGCTTCGGTCACCGCCTGGGCAATGTCGCGAGCCGAGACTGAGCCGTAGAGCTGGCCGCTCTCCCCCGCCTGTCGGATCAGCAAGACGGTTAGTCCCTCGAGTTTGCCGCCGATCTCTGTTGCCTCGCTCTTGCGCTGCAGATTGGTGGCTTCGAGCTGGGTGCGCTGGGTCTCGAAATAGGCCAGGTTTTCTTTGGTTGCGCGCAGCGCTTTTTTCTGCGGCAGCAGGTAGTTGCGGGCGTAACCGGGCCTGACTTTGACGAGCTGTCCCATCTGGCCGAGTTTCTCTACCCGTTCGAGCAGGATCAGTTCGATCATTCAATTTTCCTCCGGTCGATCTCAATTGGGGCAAACCGGCGCCGCAATCCGAGCGGCGCATCAAGCGCGCCAATAACCGCGATTACCACCAATGGCCAGCCGAACAAACCGGCAAGCACGTAAAACGCCACAAGCGGAAACTGCGGGCGCGGTAGCCGTCGTACGGCAGTGTGCAACACTGCCAAGCCAGCCAGACAAAACGGGACCGACAGCACGATCAGCAGGTTGACGCCCAGAAAACACGCGGTGCCGCCAAGGACCGCTAAGACTGCGGCCGCGGCCAGCAGCATCGACGGCCAGATTGGCAGCGTCAAACCGGCGAGGTCGGGAGACGGCCGCCATGCCTTGCCGAGCCGCGCCAGTACCCCCTGGGCGAGGATGGCGTTGCTTGCGCTCATTGTCATCCAGGAAGCAGCGACCGTACCCGGAGTGACCAGCGCCAGCGCCCTGACCAGCGCGGCGCGGTTTGCTTCGCTGTCGCTGGCGAGCCGGTCGAAGAGGGGTGCCAGCAGGTTGTTCAGGTACGTCTCAATCCCGCTCGGGCCGCCGAGAAACGCCACCGCCGCAGCCAGCCCGGCAAGCCCAAGCCCACTCAGCCATGCGACCAGCAGCCCTGCCGGATACCATTCGAGCCCGCCATCGGGGCCGCTGCGCGCAAGCAAGGCTTGCCTCGTCAACAACACCACCGGCGCGGCGTTGACCGCGGCGAACGCCGCGCCCGCGGAAGGGCCGCCTTCAGCCAGCACAACCACCGAGGCAGTAATACCGGCAGTCAAGGCGGAACCTACGCCGAGCCATAGACCCGCCGCAAAAAGCGGCAATTGCGCAAAAAAGGCGAGTATCAGACCGCCGGGCGAGCCCGTCAGCACGGCGAGATAGCACACAGCGCCAAGCGCCCCCAAAAATGCACCCGCGCTGAGGGTTCCGAGCCGACCCATGACGACCGGCCTTCCGGCGCTCGAAGCCCGCGTTGCCGTCCCGCTATTTGACCATGTACGGCAATAGGCCGAGAAAGCGCGCGCGCTTGATCGCCTGGGCAAGCTCGCGCTGCCGCTTCACCGAGACCGCGGTGATCCGGCTCGGCACGATCTTGCCGCGCTCCGAGATAAAGCGTTGTAGCAGCTTGATGTCCTTGTAATCGATTTTCGGCGCGTTCCGGCCCGAGAAGGGACACGATTTGCGACGGCGGAAAAACGGCCGACGCGCTGGGGCGCCGCGCCCGGCGCCACTCGCTGTTTGACTTTCCATTTAGGGCTCCATCGCTTCGGGAACCGATGCCTCGGCGGTACGCTCGCCGCTATCCCGGCCGTCACCATAGCGCTCGCGGTCGCCGCGCCGGCGGTCGTCGCGGCCACCGCGGTTCTGCATGATCGCGGACGGCCCCTCCTCATGCGTCTGGACCCGAATGGTCAGATAACGGATCACGTCCTCGTTGATGCGCATCGTGCGTTCGAGTTCGGCGACCGCCACGGGCGGAGCCTCGAGGTTCATCAGCACATAATGCCCCTTGCGATTCTTTCGCATGCGATAGGCGAGGTTGCGCAGACCCCAATATTCCCGCTTTTTGACCGCGCCGCCGTTGTCGGCGATCAACTGGGTAAAGCTTTCCGTGAGAGCGTCGACCTGGGCGCCGGAGATATCCTGTCGCGCGATAAATACGTTTTCGTAGAGCGGCATACCAAATAAATCCCTTTCGGATCTTAAGGCTCGGAGTGCTTGCGCCGACCGAGCCGAGCCGGTCTCCGCCGGCAAGGGAAGCGCCGGACTATACAGAAACCGTTCTGAGGGACAAGATGGTGCGGCGGGTTGGGGGACAAAGACGGATCTTCAAACTTCGGGGGGATCGATCCACATGATGCGGGCGTTTGTTTTCCCGGGTCAGGGCTCGCAGGCGGTCGGCATGGGGCGCGATCTGGCTGGGGCCTTTCCTGCGGCGCGCCGCCTTTTTGACGAGGTCGACGATGCGCTGTCGCAATCGCTGTCGCGGCTGATGTTCGAGGGGCCGGAGAGCAAGCTCACTTTGACCGAAAATGCGCAACCGGCGTTGATGGCGGCGAGCCTCGCCGTCCTGCGGGTGCTCGAAGTCGAACTCGGCCTCGATGTCCGCCGCGACATTGCTTACGTCGCCGGGCATTCGCTCGGAGAATACTCTGCGCTCGCAGCGGTGCGGTCGCTCGCGGTCGGCGATGCGGCACGGCTCTTAAAGCTGCGCGGCGAGGCGATGCAGCGGGCGGTACCTGTCGGCGAGGGCGCGATGGCGGCGCTGATCGGGCTCGATGCCGAGACCGCAAAGATCGTCGCACTCAAAGCAACCTGCGCCGGTGTCGACCACGATGAAGTGTGTGCCGTGGCGAACGACAATGGTCCCGGCCAAGCCGTCGTCAGCGGGCACCGTAGCGCTGTCGAACGCGCCGTAGCGATCGCCCGCGAGCATGGGGCGCGGCGTTCGGTCATGCTGCCGGTGAGCGCGCCGTTTCATTCGCCGTTATTGGCGCCCGCCGCCGATGTGATGGCCGCGGCACTGGCCAAGGTGACGCTGAGCCGACCGCTCGTGCCGGTGATCGCCAACGTAACGGCGCACCCGGTCCACGACCCGGACGATATCGGAGAGCTTCTCGTCCGGCAAGTGACCGAGATGGTGCGCTGGCGCGAAACCGTTCTGTTCCTGGCGAACTCCGGCATTGATGAGGTCATCGAGGTCGGCACGGGCCGTGTTCTGACCGGGCTCGTCAAGCGCACTGCGCCGGACGTCGTCGCGCGCGCGCTCGGCACTCCCGCCGACATCGCGGCGCTACACCTGCTGGCATAGTTCGATCTGAAACCGCAACACCAACTATGTTTGATCTGGCAGGTCGATCCGCGTTGGTAACCGGAGCCTCGGGCGGGATTGGCGGCGCCATTGCCCGAGCGTTGCACACCCACGGAGCCGAGGTCATGCTGGCTGGAACCCGGCGCTCGGCGCTGACGGCCCTGGCAGAGGAACTCGGTGAGCGCGCTCACATCGGGGTCGGCGACCTTGCGGCGCCTGACGCCGCCGCGCGACTGGTCAAAGATGCCGAAGGCGCGATGGGTCACCTCGACATTCTCGTCAACAATGCCGGGGTGACGCAGGACGCGCTGATGCTGAGGATGACAGACGAGGACTGGCAGGTGGTCCTCGACGTTGATTTGACTGCGGCCTTTCGGCTTACGCGTGCAGCGTTGCGTGGCATGGTGCGGCGCCGCCACGGCCGGGTGATCGGGGTGACATCGATTGTGGCCTTCACCGGCAATCCCGGGCAGGCAAACTATGCGGCGGCCAAGGCGGCAATGATCGGTATGTCGAAATCGATTGCCGCTGAGGTCGCAAGCCGAGGCGTCACCGTCAATTGCGTCGCTCCCGGCTTCATCGACACCGCGATGACGGCGAGATTGCCAGAGGAGCGGCGCGCCAAGCTGGGTGCGGCCATTCCCTCCGGCCGCTTTGGCGCTCCCGCCGACGTAGCCGCAGCAATTGTCTTTTTGGCGAGCGCGGAAGCAGCGTATATCACCGGACAGACCTTGCACGTTAACGGCGGCATGGCCATGCTATAGCATCGCTCGCGGACAGCAGTTTGAGGCGAACTGGCACCGTCGGGAAATTCGTGGTATGTGACCCGCGCCTTGACGCGGCCCCAGGACGACACGATTGACGGCGGGTGGCGCCCGCATTCGCGTACCGGATAAATTCACGCCAGCCACTAAGGGGAATGACGCATGAGCGATGTCGCCGAGCGGGTCAAAAAGATTGTCGTCGAGCATTTGGGTGTCGACGATTCGAAGGTGACCGAGAACGCCAGCTTCATCGACGATCTTGGCGCCGACAGCCTTGACACGGTCGAACTTGTGATGGCGTTCGAAGAAGAGTTCGGCTGCGAGATCCCGGATGACGCGGCGGAAAAGATCGTAACGGTCAAAGACGCCGTCAGCTTTATCGAGTCGCACAGCTGAGTTTGTTCGTCATTTGCTCCAATGAGACCAATTGCACCCGCGGCATAGTGGGGCGGAGTGTCACTGTTGGCCGTAGGTGAGAAACCGATGCGGCGGGTTGTCGTGACCGGGATGGGGTTGGTGACGCCTTTGGGCGTCGGCCTCGAGCGCAACTGGCAACGGCTGCTTTCGGGTGCCTCCGGCATCAGCGCGATCCGATCTTTTGACGTGTCCGATCTGCCGGCCCGAATCGCCGCGCAGGTGCCGCGCGGCGACACTGCCTTTGGCTTGTTCAACGCTGACGATTGGGTCCCACCCAAAGACCAGCGCAAAATGGACGGCTTTATCGTGTTCGCGCTCGCCGCGGCAGCCCAAGCGGTCGAGGACGCCGAATGGATGCCCGAAGACGAGGAGGCGCGCGAGCGCACCGGTGTTTTGATCGGGTCCGGCATCGGTGGTCTGTCGGGAATCACCGAAGGAGCGCTGACTCTCCACGAGCGCGGTCCGCGCCGGCTGACACCGTTTTTCATTCCCGCAAATCTGATCAACCTTGCTTCCGGACATGTGGCGATCCGCTACGGGTTTAAGGGACCTAACCATGCGGTGGTAACGGCGTGTTCAAGCGGTGCTCATGCGATTGGCGATGCGGCACGGCTGATCATGCTCGATGACGCCGATGTCATGGTATGCGGCGGCACCGAGGCCGCGATCTGCCGGCTTGGCCTGGCCGGATTCGCCGCGGCGCGGGCGTTGTCGACCGGGTTCAATGACGACCCGCCTCGCGCCTCGCGGCCATGGGACCAGGCGCGCGACGGCTTTGTCATGGGCGAGGGCGCCGGGATCTTGGTGCTCGAAGAGCTGGAGCACGCCCGCCGTCGCGGCGCCAAGATCTATGCCGAGGTCATCGGCTACGGCATGTCAGGCGACGCCCACCATCTGACCGCTCCGGCCGAAGACGGAAACGGGGCTTATCGCTCGATGCGCAACGCGCTCAATCGCGCCGGAATTTCGCCTGAAGCGATAGATTACATCAACGCCCATGGGACCTCGACCCCCTTGGGTGACGAGATCGAACTTGGCGCGGTCAAGCGCCTATTTGGTCGGCACGCCTACGAATTGTCGATGTCGTCGACAAAATCGGCGATTGGTCATTTGTTGGGCGCGGCCGGCACTGTCGAAGCGATCTTTTCGATCCTTGCGATCCGCGACGGCGCCGTGCCGCCAACGCTGAACCTCGACAATCCATCGCCGTCTTGCGATATCGATCTGGTTCCGAAAGAGGCCAAAAGGCGGCGGGTGAACTGCGCCCTCACCAACTCGTTCGGATTTGGCGGCACCAACGCTTCTCTGGTGTTTGCCGGCCCTCTCTGAACGGTCAATCGCCCGCGTGTTTGCGAAGTGTAATCCGTGAGCGGTTCGCTGCGCCTCTTTGGTTGGGCGTTGCTCGCCGTTTTGTCGGTTCTGACGCTTGCCGGTGCTGGCGGCTGGTGGGTTTATCGCGAGATGACGGTGCCGGGCCCGCTGACCAAGGCGCAAGTCGTCGTGATCCGGCCGAACACAGGTCTTGAGGGCATCGCCAATCTGCTGGCGCGGGAGGGTGTGCTGCGCTACCGGTTGCCGTTCGAGATTGGCACCGTCCTGTCGGGCGACGTCTCGGCGCTGCTGGCAGGCGAATACGAGTTCCCCGCCAGAACAAGTCCGATCCAAGCCATCGGCATTATTGCCAGCGGCAAAAGCGTAAGACACAAATTGACGATCCCGGAGGGGCTCACCACCGCGGAGGTGCTGGCGCTGGTCCGGGCGGCCCCGGCGCTCGCGGGCGGCGTCGGGCCGCCACCGCCGGAGGGCCGTCTAATGCCCGACACCTACTTCTATCGCTATGGCGAAGCGCGCGCGCAAATCCTCGAGCGCATGGAGCGCGAGATGACACATACGCTGGCCGCGGTTTGGGACAAGCGGCAGCACGATTTGCCGCTGACAAATCCGGAGCAGTTGCTGACCCTAGCCTCGATCGTCGAAAAAGAGACTGCCCGCGCTGATGAACGGGCGCGCATCGCGGCGGTGTTTGTCAACCGGCTACGTTCCGGGATGCCGCTGGAGGCCGATCCAACGGTAATTTTTGCGCTGAGCGACGACGGCGCGAAGGAATTCGACCGCCCGCTGAGCCATAACGATCTGCTCACACCCTCGCCGTACAACACCTACCTCGAACGAGGACTGCCGCCGGGCCCGATCGACAACCCTGGGCTCGCCTCACTTCGCGCCGCGGCGCGCCCGACGCAAACGGACGATCTGTATTTTGTCGCCGACGGCAGCGGCGGACACGCCTTTGCCAAAACGCTCGCCGAACACAACCGCAATGTCGCGCAATATCGCAAAAGCGCAGTGGTCGAACCCGATCCGCCCGAAGCCGCACCCCGCTGACATCATCTCCCGCCGACCCGGATCGAGAAGGTGCGAAGCACCCGTCTCGATCGGCGTTCTGACGGAGCGTCTACCGTCCGAGACTCCGCCCGCGACTGCTCCCCCAAGGGCTAGCCCGGATTTCTCAGAACGTGTCGTAAGCGGGCAGCAGCCAAAAGCGCTTTAGCGTACGCGCGCAAACTTGTCGACACTGCGCTCCTGGGTCAATCCGGCGTAGACGTCGCCCTTGGAATCGACGCCGACGCCGTGGACATGGCGGCTCTCCAAGCGGGCGAGCACATTTCCTTGTCCATCGCGGACGCAGACATAGGCGGGCTTGCCGTCGTCTTCCTGCTCGGCAATGTAAAAATTGCCATCCTTGCCGCGACTGATGTCGTTAGGGCCGCCCATGCCGGTCCATTGGCCGAGGTACACGCCCTCTGGCGTGAAGATCTGGATGCGCTTGTTCGACCGGTCACCGACGTAGAGCTTGCCGTCATCATCAAACGCGATGGTGTGCGGCAGGTGGAACTGGCCCGGCCCATGGCCCGGCTCTCCCCAGGATTTGACGAGCCGGCCGTCGCGCGTAAAACGGTGTACGCGGGCATTGCGGTAGCCGTCGGTCACGTAGACGTCCCCGTTGGGATGCGCGATCATTTCGGTCGGATGGTTGAACGGCCCCGCCGCGCGTTCCGCCAGCCAGTTGGCGATACGGCCGGTGTCGGAATGCACACCGCGCTGGCCCAGTTCCAACTGGGGCTTGCCGTCCAAGGTGAACGATTTCGCCACCGAGTCGGAGCGGTCGGTGGTGTAGACAGTGTCGCCGACGATCTTGAGACCATGCGGGTCGGTGACCTCACCGCCGCCCCAGGCGCCGAGATACTTCCCGTCGCGGTCGAATATCACGACCGGAGGGTCCTTGCGCTGAAACACGAAAATGCGGTCCTGCGCATCAGCCGCTACTCGGCTGACGAGACCGAATGTCTGTCCCGCCGGCAATTTACAGAAATCGCGGATCAGCTCGTATTTGTAATCACCGGTGCCGAGTTGTGCCATCGCTGTCTCCTCCCAAAAAAGGGCCCGTTACCAAGATCGATTACGCGATTGTCGCAAACGCGAAGTTCTTGCGATCCGAAGCGCGGGCGTCATTGCGACCCCCGGCCCTTCTGGGCCGTTCCTGGGGAGGCAATCTCGTGCCCGATGCGTTCTTGGCCCGTTGAGATTGCTTCGTCGCTCCGCTCATCGCAACGACAACGATAGCTCGATCCCAAACTTCTCGATCAGGGTCGCTCGATCGGTCAAGACGACCGTAATGCGTTTTGCGTACAACCGGCGGCCGCGGCGGCCCAACGGTCAAGCTCTCGCACCAATCTGCCGCGAACGCGTCCGCAGGGTCGCGCTATTCGGCGGCGAGCTGTGGTGGCTCGACGACCGCACGCTCTCCGCGCGCCATCGGTTGCGGCCACCAGCGGTCTTCCCATTCGGAGAACATACCCCTGAGTTTGGGCATTACCCGCTCGGCGAACAGCCCCGTGTTATAGGCAACGATGTCCTTCTTCATGTTGCCGAACTGCATCAGCAGCATCAGATGGCCGACATTGAGGTCGGTCGCCAGCTCGGTTATTTGCTCGACGACCTCCTCCGGCGAACCGATGATGACATAGCCGCGCTCGACGATGTCCTCCATGCGCGTCGTTGCGCGCGCCTCTTGGCGCGCTTGCAGGCTCGCGGCGCGGCCGATCTGGCCGATGATGCCGGCTCGCTGCGTCGCCTCCGTGATGTAACCGGGTGGCATCGCCCAACGCGGGTCGACGCGCAGACAACGGCCGTAGAAATACTCGGCCGGTTCGCGGTAGAGGCGCATCGCCTCATCGCGGCTTTCGGCAACGCCGACCGATTGGAGGAAACCGGCGCGGTACGGGTTCCGCTCCTTGCCGAGCCGGTCCATCTCCTCCCAGAAACCGTGCATTGTTGCACGGCCGTCCTTGTAGCCGAAATAGCTGAGATAGGCGTAGACGTGATCCATCTGGGCGCACCACTGCCAGGTCTCGACCGAGCCGCCGCCCGGGATCCAGATCGGCGGGTGCGGCTTTTGCACCGGCCGCGGCCAGATGTTGACATAGCGCTGCTGGTTGTAGCGGCCGTTCCAGGCAAAGGTCTCGGGCTCGGTCCACGCCTTCACCACCAGGTCGTGCGCCTCGTAATAGCGCTCG
>JAFAHP010000193.1 GCA_019237175.1 Alphaproteobacteria bacterium | reverse complement strand
GGGATTGCGCGCGGCATCAGCCGCCGGCGAACGCCAATCACGCTCTTGCCCTATGTTGAGCCGACAACCGACTGGATCCGGCTCGAACGCCGGTTCCCAGTGACGATCTTACTTAAGAATCCCGATCCCGACGTAATCCTACACATGGGCTCCGACGCCCGCACGCTGGTCGTTTACTGAGGCCAGTCGCGTGCTTGGGGAAATCGTCGCGGCTCTCGGTACCGAGCTGCGCTCGATGACCTGGCGCGGTGCGCGTGGGCTGGAGGCTGCCGAAGCCGCCGCTTCGGTGACGCTGGCGACGCTCGCCGCGCTGGCGATCCCTTCCGACAATCCGTGGTGGGCGGCAATAACCGCCTTTATGGCGACCCGGGCGTCGCAATCGGCCACGATATCGCGGAGCCTGATGCGCATCACCGGCAGCATCGTCGGCGCCGTTGCCGCCCTGATTGCGCTGCGGCTCTTCGTATACCAGTCGCTCCCGTTTCTGCTTTGCCTGTTTGTGTTTTCAGCCGTCGGCTCGATCGGTTTTGTGACCTCGCGTTACGGTTACGCCTGGCTGATCGGTACGATCACGGCATGCCTGATCATGCTGATGTGTTTCGACCAGCCGTACAGCGCATTTGACACGGCGGTCAATCGGGTTGCCGACGTAGCCATTGGGATTGCGGCCTCCTTTGTGGTCTGCGCGCTAAGCCCGCTTGCCGGCGGGCCGGCAGCCGCGGCGCCCGCGTTGCTGGCACCGCCGCCGCTGGCCTTTTGGCGCCGCAATTATGGCATCGAATTCGGGCGCTGGTTGCCGGCAAATGGCGCACTGATCATGCATGCCTGCCGCGGCGGGCTGACCGTCATGTTGATGCCGGCGCTGGCCGAGTGGATCGCCCCGGTTAGCCCGTTGACGATGGGTGTTACCGCTGTGATGGTCATGGCGATCCCGCCGACCGCGATTGTCAATTACGACACGGGTGCGATCGTCGCGCGCGCACTGCACCGCTTTATCGGCTGCCTGCTCGGGGCCCTCGTCGGAATCGGTCTCCTGGCGTTTGTCGCCGACGACTTTTGGCTCTGGCTGGCTCTGATCCCGCTCGGAATCTGGATCTGCTCGCAGATCCAGAACGGGACGACCGGTATCAGCTATATCGGCACCCAGGCGATGTTCGCCTATGTGATGAGCATGATCCAGGGTCAAGGCCGGCGCGGACGATCGCTCCGGGCTTTGAGCGCTTGGTCGGCGTCATAGGTGGTTTGACAATCCTTTTTGTCGTCACCCTCGTCCTGTCGCTGATCCCACTGTTCCCGCGCGCGCCGGAGCCGGTCGCCGGCGATTGACAATCCGCCCCGGCACCGGTCAGATCGGCCGCGTGGTTTGCGGCAAACAACGGGAGGGCCCATTGGCCAAGTTCAGGATCGCCACGCCGGCGGGCGTCAGTTTTACGGTTGCCGGCGGTGGCTACAGCTACGAGATGGAGGCGCTGGCGCCGATCGACGCCGAGATCTACGAGATCGGGCGCGGCTCCGAGGACGAATTTGTTGCCGCTGCGAGGGACGCCGACGCGCTCTACGCCAAAGGCCGTCCGATCACCAAGCGGATGATAGACGGGCTTGAGCGTTGCAAAATCATCGCGCTCGGCAGCGTCGGCGTCGACACGGTCGATGTCGAGGCCGCTACCGCCAAAGGCATACCGGTCACCAACTGCCCCGACACCTTTATCGAGGAAGTCGCCGACCACGCGATGACCCTGATCCTGGCCACCCACCGCCGGCTGATCGAGCAGGACCGGCTGGTGCGCGAGGGGCGCTGGTCCGAGGGCCGGCCCATGCTGCTTAAGATCCCGCGGCTTCGCGGCATGACGTTGGGCCTGATCGCCTTTGGCCATGTCGCCCGCGCGGTTGCCGAGCGCGCCAAGCCCTTCGGCCTCAATATCCTCGCCTATGACCCGTACATCGAAGAGATCGTCATGGTCGAGCGCGGCGTCGAACCGGTCAGCCTCGCGGAGCTGCTGGCCCGCGCCGACATTATATCGATGCATTCGCCGGCGACCGAGAGCGCTCAGCGGATGATCCGCGAAGAGCATTTCCGGCAGATGAAAAAGACCGCGATCTACATCTCGACGGGCCGCGGGCCGACGACCGACGAGACGGCGTTGATCAAGGCGCTCGACGAAGGCTGGATCGCCGGCGCCGGCCTCGACGTGCTGGAAAAGGAGCCTCCGGGCGACAACAATCCGCTGCTGCGGATGGATAAAGTCATCCTGACCGCGCATGTCGCCTCGGCCACCGCCCGCTTCGACCCCGCGCGGCGGCGGCGCGTCGGCCTTGAATTGTCGCTGGTGCTGTCGGGCAAATGGCCGATGTCCTGCGTCAACCCCGCGGTCTTGGCAAACAGCAGATTGCGGCGCTGGCAGCCGGTGTCGATGGAGCGCGGCCCGAATTCGTGAGCGGGGACCCGCACCATTCTCTTCCGATTGGGTGTCACGCCCGAATTCGGCAGTCGGCGCACCCCCGGGCCGAAAACCTCTGAGGCGTGAAGCTCTGCCTGTGAAAGCGGCGTAAATCGCCGACAGCTTTTCGGCAAAGCCACCGGCCGCGGAGCATCGTTCAGCCGGCGGGTGGAGCCGTCTGTGCACTGGCAGCCGCGGGCTGCCGCCGCGCCCATCAAACTCGTGGCCAGCCCACGTCGGAGAGCGACGAATTCGCATGTGCTCCAGGCGATCGGCGCCGCATAGCCGGCGCTAGACATTTTGCGCGCCGAGCGGTCGGGTTCTGAATCCGGCTACAACGGAAACTCCGTTCTGTTAAGCACCTCACACAGCAACTCCCCGGAGATCGCCTATCATCGACAGCACTGACTACAGGGTCAGTCCGGGAGGAGAAACAAAATGGCGGACTTTGGGATAGAGGGCTCTGGCGACGTCGCTGGCGTCGCTGGTGTCGGTACCGGGGGTAATGCGCAAGCGTGGGAGTCGCTCTTTGACTGGTTTTTCCCATTGGGCGTCTTAGGGGTCGGCGGGCCCGGGAACGGGTTTAACGCGCCTAACGGCGGGTACGGGGTTTGCGGGCTTGGATATAGCCCTTCCCCGATACAAGCAGTAGGGCTCGCCGACCCGCAAGACGCGGTCGGGGTGTATGGGCAAGGCGGCGCCGGTGACTCGACCGGTGTGGTTGGCGCTGGCACCGGCGGCGCTTCCGGCGTAGTGGGTATCGGCGGCCAAGCAGCAAACGGCACGGGCGTCATCGGAACTGGCGGTCCGCCAACGGGGGTAGGCGTTTACGGGATCGGTAGTTGGTCGCGGCCTCCGCCCGCGTCACCACCGCCAGGGAATGCGATCGGCGTCTTCGGAGCAGCGGGAGACGGTAACTCCGACGGTGTGTACGGCGTCGGAAGCGGATCCTCCTCAGGTGTGGTGGGTATCGGCGATACGAACAGCGGCACCGCAAATGGCACCGGTGTGCACGGCGTTGGCGGTCTGCCGACGGGCGTGGGCGTGTGGGGGACCGGCGCCAGCCCACCGGGAACAGCGACCCCCACGCCGCCGCCAGGGAACGCGATCGGCGTGTTCGGAGCAGCCGGATCAGGCGATTCCGATGGGGTCTACGGCATCGGCAACGGCCACGGTTATGGTGGCCAATTCGCCAGCGGATTTGCGCCACTGCGGCTCGATCCTGCCGCCACCGGCACCGGACACCCGACAGGTGCTCATCACAATGTCGGGGAGTTTTACGTCGACAGCCAGGGCAGCCTGTTCTACTGCAGAAGAAGCGGAACTCCCGGCACCTGGGTTAAATTGGCCTAGCCGGATTCGCTGAAGCGGGCCCCCAGGCACTTGCGCTCCGAGGTAATACCTCGGAGCGCAAGATCGCCGACGGGCGCTCGCCGCTCCTGTGGCGCCGCAGACAGCGCCGTCGGCGCCAGCGTTTTGGATCGTCATTCCATTCCGCTCCGGCATCAGGGCGTCGCCGGGAAACCCCTCCCGGTTTTGATAATTCTGCCCGGGCCGCAGCAAGGAAACCGCAGATGACCAATATGCCGCTCGTGCGCTATCCCGATCCCGCCATCAAAATTCTCGACCCGAGGTTTTCGGCGCTGGTGCTCGGCAACGCGGCGATCGAACGGATCGCATCCGGCTGCCGTTTTACCGAAGGGCCGGTGTGGTTCGGCGACGGCCGCTTTTTGTTGTGGAGCGACATCCCGAACGACAGGATCATGAAGTGGGAGGAGGAGACCGGCTCGGTGAGCCTGTTCCGGAAGCCGTCGCACTACGCCAACGGCAATACCCGGGACCGCCAAGGCCGGCTCGTCACGTGCGAGATGGATGCGCAGCGCCTGACCCGGACCGAGTATGACGGCACCGTCACCGTGTTGGCCGAGCGTTTTGATGCCAAGCAGCTGACCGGACCCAACGATGTCGTCGCAAGATCCGATGGCTCGATCTGGTTCAGCGACAACGGCGCCGGCATTCGCGGCAATTACCTCGGGCATAAGGCCGCGCCCGAATTGCCATATCGCGTTTACCGGATCGATCCCCGCAGCGGGGAGATCACGATTGCGGTCGGCGACATGGAGCGGCCGAACGGTCTCGCCTTCTCGCCCGACGAGCGGCTTCTCTATGTCGTCGACACCCCGGGCCCGGGGCGACGCTCGATCCAGGTCTACGATGTCGTCGACGACGGCGCCCGGGCGGTCAACCGCCGGCAGTTCAACGCCGCGGAGCCGGGCGGCAGCGACGGCATGCGGATCGACGTCGGCGGCAATCTGTGGTGCGCTTGGTCCGGCGGCGAAGGCGAGGACGGTGTCGCTGTCTTCGCGCCCGACGGCGATCTGATCGGCCGGATTCTACTGCCGGAACGGTGTGCCAACGTCTGCTTTGGCGGGCTGAAGCGCAATCGCCTATTCATGGCGGCGAGCCAGTCGGTCTATTCGCTCTACGTCGAAACCCAGGGCGTGCCCGGTGGCTAACAGCGATGGAGGCCCTCATGACATCAATTGGAGACACGACCACATCGATACGGCGCAGCAAACCGGCGCCGGCCCTGAAGCTCAATTTTCTATCGCATGGCACGCTGGAGAGCCGCGATCTCGCTTATTCGCGCCGGTTTTATGAAGAGTTTCTAGGCCTCGAGGTCGTGCAGACGAGCCCGATCTCTCTCCTCATTCGATTGGGCGGCCCCAACACCATTGCCGTCGTCTACAGCAAAAATGTCGAAGCAATGAACCTTCTCAACCATAACGGGCTGGATGTCCGCACCCAGGAAGAAGTGGATGAGGCGCACCGCATCGTCTGTGCCCAGGCCGAGCAGTGGCGCCTCAAGAAAATTACCAAACCGCATCTTCAGCACGGTACCTACAGCTTCTTTTTTTGGGACGGCGACGATAATTGCTGGGAGATCCTGACCAACCCGGAAGGCGGCTATAGCTGGTTGTTTGACGCCGGTGACCAGCTCGGCAAAGGTCATCTCGACCGCGACTTCAAACGCCCCGGCGTCGTCACCTGAGCCGGTTATGGAGCGGTTCCCCCGGATGCCGGGAGAAGGATGACCGGCGATGCCTAGTACGGGCCGGTTTGCCGACCGCCGGGGGCGTTGGCGCCGCGCATCTGCTGCAACACCTGCTGGCCGGCGGCACGGATCAATGCCGCGTCGCCCATGATCGTCGTAAAGTTGTAGCCCATTTCGATCATGCGCTTGGCATAGGCCGGGCTGCCGGTGTGGATGCCCGCCTTGACACCGTGCCGACGACAGCCGTCGAGGATCTTTTGCAGATTCGCGATCATCGCCTCGTGATCTTTGTCGAGACCGGGGGGGAGCCCCATCGTGATCGACAAATCCGACGGCCCGACGTAAACCGCGTCGAGACCCGGCGTCGACAGGATCTCGTCGAGTTTGCCGATCGCCTCGACGGTCTCGATCATCGCAAAGGCGAGGATCGTGTCGTTTGCTTTTTCCTGGTAATCGGCACCGCCATAGAGCGCCGCGCGGATCGGTCCCGAACTGCGGTAGCCGGCGGGTGAATAGCGACAAGCACCGACGAATTTCTCGGCTTCCTCGCGGCTGTTGATCATCGGGCAGACGATGCCATAGGCGCCGGCATCGAGGGCCTTCATGATGTGCGCCGGGTCGTTCCACGGCACCCGCACCATCGGTGTGACATCGGTGGTCGAGATGCCCTGCAGCATCGACAGCATGTCTTTATAGTCGACGACGCCGTGCTGCATATCGATGACCAGCGAGTCCCAGCCCAAATGGGCCATCAACTCAGCCGCAAAGCCGCTCGGGATGCCGCACCAACCGTTAATCACCGCCCGGCCGGCGGCCCACGCTTCTCTGACCCGGTTTGCGCGCATGATGCCTTTCCTTTTCGTTGTGCAACTGGCGCGATCCCGCCAGCTAAGAATGTCGATGTCAAGCGCCCCAGGCCGCGTATTTCGATCCACGGCCCAAGCGGCGGGCTGGGTTTGCAACGCGCCGATCGGGCCCCGGCGCGTTTTCTCCGGTACAGAGGAGCGGCGGATTCAACGCGCGGGCTCGTCGCGCAACGAGAGATCGTTGTGATCGGGGGCCGGTGTGACGAGAGCGGCGGGGTCGGGTCCATTGGGCTCGCGAAACCGCCATAAGACAATATAGCGGCCCACCGAATGTTCGACTGCGGCGTGCCCCAGGCTCGACAGCGACTGTTGATAGTCTCCGGCTGGTTGCCTCGAGTTTTGTCCGGTGCGCCCATAGACCGCCCAAACATCGCGGCCCGGGGCGATTTGCGCCGCCTCCGACAATTGCCAAGTCAACTTCACCCGGCGCTCGTCGAGCCCTGCGCGGACGGCAAAGACCGAGAGCATCGAATAGGCATAATAACTGTTGAGCAGCACCACGTCGCCGGGACGCGCCGTGGTCGCGAGCTTTGCCGCCAGCAGGTCCCAGCGCGGCTTTGTCTCGTACCCGTAATAGGGTGCGAGGTTGATCAGCGCGGCAGCACCGAGGCTTGCGGCCACGGCGGCAAACCGGGGTCCCCGGAGCCGCCCGAGGCCGGCGCCGGCAAGGATTGAGAATGGTGCGGCGCCCCAGGCGAAGTAACGGGGCACCAGTACCGGCACAAGAAAGGACACCAGACATAAGCCGACCGGCAGCACCAAGACCGCCCAGCCCAGCACCGCCAATAACGTCGGCTGGCGCCGAAGTCGCCAGGCTCCGAGTGCTGCCGCTGCGACGACCGCGACACCAAGTTCGGGGAGCTTGGCCGGCATCAAGTCGTATGTAATGAAGCTTGAAATCCGCAGCAGATAGACCGGGGCGATGATCGACCACAGCGTCCGACTGGTCCCGGCCGGCGCCCAGTCGGCGCCGTCGAGAACGGCACCGCCGCGCGAAACATAGACTGCGACGACCAGTGGCGCCCACACCAAGAGGATCGCGAGCTGTGCCGTAATCCAGTTGCGCCAGAAGCGGCGCCTCGACGCACCGGCCGCCTGTGCGATCGCGAAGGCGCCGAGATTAGCTGCGACAAGCCAGGGGACGGCCACATTCAGCACGTCGAGCGCCGCGGCGGTGCCGAGTGTGTAGCCGATCCACGCGCCGCGGGGGGCGCCCTTGTCGGTCAACGGCAGGGCGGCCGCAGCCGGTTGCTGCGCCAATCGCACCATACCGAAGAGCGCGGTCAGAATGAGACAAGACACGAGCGTATACGACCGCGCCTCCTGCCCAAACTGAACTTCGAACGGGGACATCGCCAACAACAGCCCGGCAACCACCCCAGCGCGCTCGCCGGCCACTTTGCCTCCGATCACACAAGCCAGCGCGGCGCAAAAGGCGCCACACAGCGCCGAGGGCAAGCGCAGCAGCCACTGTGAAGTGCCGATTTTCGCGACTAGCCACAGCAGCACGAAGTAGGTCGGATAATGCGTGTTGTACAGCGAATCGCCGACCAAATCAGGCAAACTTGCTGTGGCCCGGCGCAGACTGGTCACTTCATCGAGCCAGAACGGCTTGTCGCCGAGCCCATGAAGGCGCAGCAACAAGGCGACCGCGCCGACCGCCACCGGAACGGTGAATTCCCGGTGGTCACGCAACCAGTCAAAACCGCCGCGCAGCCGCAGCGCAACGGCAGCGAAAAGACCCAT
The DNA here is from genome assembly GCA_019237175.1 of Alphaproteobacteria bacterium. Lineage (GTDB taxonomy): Bacteria > Pseudomonadota > Alphaproteobacteria > ATCC43930 > CGMCC-115725 > AP-15. The sequence goes on along the minus strand of JAFAHP010000193.1, from coordinate 10,333 downwards.
CGCTTGATAGAACCCCTGCTCGCTGCGTTACAAATGAGCGCCAGGGCCGGGCGCGTTGACCCATCCTAGGCGCGGCAGATCGGCTGCATCCCCGGGTGACAAGCATGCAGCCAAGAGGCACATGTTATTTCAAGCCGTTGACATCAGAGTGTTTCGTATGACTTCCGCATGTAATTTTCTCCGCCCTCGGGACGAACGGGTTGCGTGAGGCGGGAGGTGTTCGTGAGGATTGGCGCCCGCTTCATCCTCTCTTCGCAGGTGGTCAGGAGGGCGGGGCTTTGCCTGTTCCCCCGAACGGCACGATCCTCAGTCCAGAACCTCGGGGTTGACGACATTTTCGCGGATCGGTCTACCGTCGAGGACGCTTAAAATGTTTTGCACAGCGGCAAGACCCATGCGGTCGACCGCCTCGCGCGTAACGCCCGCGACGTGCGGCGCCGCTATGAAGTTCGGGAGCGTCAACAGCGGATTGTCCTTGGGCGTCGGCTCCTCGACGAAAACGTCGAGCGCCGCGCCGCCGATACGATTCGACCTGAGCACGTCATAGAGCGCGGGTTCATCGATAATGCCGCCGCGTGCGGTGTTGACGACAAAAGCGGTGCGCTTCATTCGGCCAAGCCTGGCGGCATCGAACATACCGACGGTTTCCGGCGTCTTTGGGCAGTGGATCGTGATAAAATCGGCGCGCGCCACTGCTTCATCGAGATCGCCGACCGGCTCATAGCCCATGCCGCGGATCGTTTCGGAATAAATGTACGGATCATAGACCAGAACCGTCGTCTCCATGGCGGCAAAGCGCTTTGCCGAGCGCGTGCCGATCTTGCCAAACCCGACAATCAGCACGGTCTTGCCATAGAGGTCGACCGGCATCTCTTTGTAACGGTCCTGCCAGCGGCCTTCCCTGACCAGCGCATCCATTGCCGCACCGCGCCGCGCGAGTGACATGATCAAGTAGACCCCGGCTTCGGCGACGCTGACCGAATTGGCGGTGCCGCCGATCATCAGCGGAATCTTGCGCCGAGTCAGCGCCGGTACATCGACCGCGTCATAGCCCACACCGATGCGCGAGACGACCTCCAGCCCCGGCGCTGCGTCGAGTTCGGGATCGCTGAACGGTTGCACGCCGAGGGCGACCCCCGCGACGTCTTCGAGCAGCCGGTGCAGTTCGCCCTTTGCTATCGTGTACTGGTAGGGCACCCCTTCGACATCGTCGCGTGCCTCGACAATCGCCCATCCCGCCCTCGACATCGTGGTCGGCAGCAGCAGTTTTTTGCGGTTCGCGCCGCGAGCGGCTGCCCCGTCGGTCGTATTCACCGCTTCTCCCCCGAAGAAATTCCGTCACGCGCGAACCTACTATGCCGGATCGAGCGGGGCCAGCCCTCGTCGCAGTGAACGCTTGCGAGACCGGCTGCGCTCCGTTCGCGGCTGCCGCAGCCTTGGGTGGCGGGGAGTTGGCTCGGGGTGGGGTGCAGTCTATTCTCGCGTTGGCCTCGTTCTCGAACGGGGTGCGTCGGGAGCAGGAAGATGGCACAGCAGCGGCTCAAATATTTTGGCTGGGGGCGCGAAGGCGAGGGTATGACCGCAGCGGAGGAAATAGCGGCGCTCGAGCGCTATCGCCATCTGTTCGGGGTCAGTAATTTCGAGGACAAGACGCCGCCGGCGCTGGCCGAGATCAGTCTGCGGCCGCCCCGCATTGTTCCACCCGCGGCACTCTCTCCGATCTGCTCGTGCGAGCTTTACGACCGTGTCGCCCATACCTACGGCAAGTCCTACCGCGATTATGCAAGGGGCCTCGACGGCGATTATGCCGCTGCGCCAGATGTGGTCGCCTACCCGCGTAACGAAGGTGAGATTGCAGCAGTGCTCGATTGGACCGGCGGCGCGCAAGCCGCAATCGTCCCTTTTGGCGCCGGCAGCAGCGTTGTCGGCGGAGTCGAGCCGCAGATCGACGGCGTCTCGCACAAAGCGGCGGTGACGCTCGATCTACGCCATCTTGACCGGGTCGTCGAGATCGACCACCTTTCGCGCGCAGCGCGCATCCAGGCCGGAGCCTTCGGGCCGGCGCTGGAGGCCCAACTGCGGCCGCACGGGCTGACATTGCGGCATTTTCCACAGAGTTACGAATATTCCACCTTAGGGGGCTGGATCGCGACCCGTTCCGGCGGCCATTTCGCGAGCCTTTACACACATATCGATGACTTGGTCGAAAGTATCCGCATGGTCACGCCGAAGGGGGTGATCGAGACCCGCCGGCTGCCGGGTTCGGGCGCCGGACCGAGCCCCGATCGCCTGCTGATTGGTTCCGAAGGCATCCTCGGAGTCATCACCGAGGCGTGGATGAGGCTTCAGCAGCGGCCGCGGTTTCGCGCCGGCGGAGCCGTACGGTTCGCCGATTTCTTCAGCGCCGCGCGGGCAGTTCGCGCGGTTGCTCAGGCCGGGCTATATCCGGCGAATTGCCGCATCCTCGACCCCCAGGAAGCGTACAACACCGGCGCCGGCGACGGCAGTTCGGCGATTATGGTGCTGGCCTTCGAATCGGGCGATCATCCGTTGGATGCGTGGATCGCGCGCGCTCTCGAATGCTGCGCCGATCATGGCGGGGTGCCCGAGCGCCCGGGCGAGCGCGACACTCACCGGGAGGGTGCCGCCGAGCAGTGGCGCAGTGCCTTTATACGGATGCCGTACGCCCGCGAACGCGTGATCCGCCGAGCGGTCATCGCCGACACGTTCGAAACCGCAATCACCTGGGAACGCTTCGAGACTTTTCACAACCGGGTCAAAACGGCGACCGAAACGGCGATTCGTGACGCAACCGGGCGGCCGGGACTGGTCACGTGCCGTTTTACCCACATTTATCCCGACGGTCCGGCCCCTTATTTCTCGTTTCATGCCCTAGGGCGACACGGCACACTCGAGAGGCAATGGCGGGCGATCAAGAGTGCGGCCGGCGATGCTCTGATCGAAGCGGGCGGAACGATAACCCATCATCACGCGGTCGGACGCGATCATCGCCGCTGGTACGATCGTCAGCGTCCGGAGTTGTTTGCGGCGGCGCTGCGCGCGGCCAAACGGACGCTCGATCCACAGGGAATGCTGAATCCTGGAGTATTGGTGGACCCTTGACGCAGCCGCCATGTCACCGCACGTTGAGAGGTTCCTGTCTCTTATGAGGCGAGCTTTCGTGGGCTTGGTCAACGCATGATCTCGCCGTCGGGTTCCCAACTATTGCCCGCGGATCCGCTTTTCGTTCGAGTCGGCGCGTTGTTGTTGCAGGAAAGCAACAGTAAGATCAGCGGAAATTGGACATTTGGCGGTCAAGCTGTTGCTGGAAAGTCGCATTAGTGCGCGTTCTTCACGGTTTTCCAAACAAACCGTCGGGTTGCGCTAAAAAGCCATTGCCATTATCGCGCTGGATGGTGAAGATACGCGAACGGTGGCTGGCACGACCATCGTCACACGCGTATTTGCGGCCGGAGGTAGGGGATGAAAAATCGCTTTCTGCTGGGTGCCGGCGTCGCCCTCGCCATGGCGTTTGGCGGCGTCCAGGCGCACGCTCAGTTTTTGGGGCCGTATCCGCCCGGGGCCTTTTATCTCGGTCCCGAGGGCGGATGGACCAAGCTGTTTAGTCAATCGCCCGGCATCGCCGTCACGGGTCCTAGCGGGGCTGTTGCTTCCATCAAGCCGACGGTGAATTGGGACAGCGGCTTCAACGCCGGGGTGCGCGGCGGTTACGTGTGGGGGCCGTGGCGCTTTGAAGAAGAATACAGCTACCGGTACAACTCGGTATCAAACACGAACAGCAGTCTCATCTCGCCGCATGGAAGTGCCCACTCCAACGCCATCATGACCAACGTACTATACGACTTTACGTTGGGATGGCCGGTCACCCCGCATATCGGGGGCGGGGTCGGTGCCTTAGATGTCTATCGCGCTCTCGGCGGCACCGCGACGATAACGACCAACAATGCAACAAGCGTAAATGGTCCGACAACCTACACGGCTCCGAACGGAACAATTGTTAACGTCCCGGCCGGAACAAATCACGTGGTCCCGGCCGGGTCGACCCTCACCTTCACCAGCCCGGCATTCAGCGGCAGCAAGTGGAACTTTGGCTACCAGGGCATCGCCGGTATCCGCTATCTGATCAACCCGGCGCTGGCGTTTGACGTCGATTACCGCTATCTCGCGACGACCAACCAGAGCACCAGCGGCGCCCACGTCACGACGCCGACCGGGTGCTGCGTTTTCAGCAACGTCAAAAAACTCAGATACCAATCGAACAATGTTGTCGCGAGCTTGACGATGATGTTCGGCGCGCCGCCGCCGGCAGCGCCGCCGCCGGCACCGCCGGCGCCGCCGCCGCCGCCGACCCATCAGGTCTACCTCGTATTCTTCGACTGGGATAAATACAACATCACGCCTGAGGGGATGCAGATCCTCGAAGCCGCGGCGGCCCATTGGAAGGCGGGCGCTTCGGTTCAGATCCAGGTCACCGGCTACACCGACTTGTCAGGCTCGGCAGGCTACAATCAGCGGCTTTCCGAGCGTCGCGCCAGCGCGGTGGCGACGGCTCTGGTGCGCCTCGGCATCCCGCGCAACGAGATGGTCGTCGCCGGCCGCGGCATGAACGATCCGCGCGTTCCGACCCCGCTCGGGGTTCGCGAGCCGCAAAACCGGCGCGTCGAGATCGTCTTCCCGTAGACGCACACACCTCCACCGCTTTGGAGCTTTGTCTCGACGACAGAGCTCCGGTCACCGCCGCGGCGCTCCCGCGGCGGTTTTTTTGGATTTGCTGAGACCTCGCCGGCAGCGCAGCGGTGCTCGCGAAGCGGCTAGCCCCCGGAAACGGCGATGCGTGTTTGCGAATTCTGGTTCGGCAGGCTGTCAATCCGTTGGGTGGTCGAATTGGCGAAGGCTTGGCATGATCAATTGGCTTGCCGATTTTGATGGGCTAAAACCACACATTTGCGATAATTGTTCGCGCGTTACCCAATTTGTGGTATCGTCTTGCCGCGGTTCACTATCGCAGCCGTCGCGACGTGAATGCTCGGTCGCTGCAGCGGCCGAGAGCGAAGGAACGGCGAACCGGTTATTCCGCCCCTAGGAGCCCCCTGTATGAAAACGTTGATCAGTGTGGTCGCGCTTCTTGCCTTCGTCGCCGGCACCGCGGTGCCGAGTGGAGCCTTTGCCCAGGCTCCGTCAGGGGGAGCACCGCCGCCCGCGGCGAATGCGCCTGCCGTCGCACCGACAACCCCGAGCGCTCCTGAGACAGCGCCGGCAAAATCGACGTCTCATAAGAGCACGCATAAATCGGCAAAGAAAAAGAGCCACACGAAGGCGACCAGATCTTCTAAGAAACCCAACAAGCCGTCCACTCAGGGTTCCCTGAAGAGAGCCCCTGATTTCGATCACGCAGCCTGAGCGGATAACAAGAACTTTCAGGGCATTAGCGCGCCGGTCGACCCGAACGACCGGGCGTCCGGCGCACAGTTGCGCGGCCGGCTTAGCGCCGTCATCGTGAGGTCCGAGGAAGCTTCACCGGATCCGCAGTACCACAACCTCCCCATTTGTTCTGAGCGGGTGCGAATTCGTTCACCCGATCCCGCCTCGACTCCGCCGTAATCGCCTTCGCAGGGCCGCGCTTGCCTTGAACAAGCCGAAACCTTGGCGGCGACTGGCTCCGTCGACCGGCCGGCCAGCGGAGCGGCCGACTTAGCGGGCCGGGCCCGCTGGGCAGACGGGTCGCTCGAGGCGCTGTACCGAATACGATCCTTCGCGAGCGAAGCCTGACCTTTCGTTGAGCATGCCGAGATCTGATGGGACTGCACCTTCTCGCGTATCCCGTTATTCAATCGGCGGATTTAGCTACCCACGCGCTTGAAAATCCCCAAAACCGGACGTATGATGAGGCCGGCGTCGCACCAATAGCAGGTCACCGCGAGAACCCCTGGGCGAGGGGAACGATCTCTCGGTTGTGGTGACGTGTGAGTGGGCTATATTTTGGTGAGCCAGAAAACGCTAACGGACGGAGGACACTAGTGATAAGGCATCTCTTGGGCGGGGTCGCGGTCGTCGCCGCGTTCGCAATTGCCGTCCCGGTTTGGGCGCAGAACGCCCCGAGCGGCGGAAATCCGGTGGGGACCCTGGGTCCCAACCCCGGCGGACCCGGCTTAACGCCATACACCGGCGGCGGAGCGCCGCCGACAGCAGCTCCCCCTGCCGCCAATTCGGCGACGCCGCCGATACATCATCACCATGCTTATCGTCACGCCAAGGCCATGCATGCACATCACAAATACATGGCACAAAAAGCCGCTTTGACCGGCAACACGACCGCTCAGCTCAACCGCGAGGAACTCGCCCGCATTCAGTCCGGCAACCTGGGCAATCCGCCGGCCCCGCCGGCGCCAATGCCCGGCAAATAGGACGCCGGTCCGACAGGCTCGAGCGAACCGGCGATGCCGTCGCAGTCGGCGAATCCGTCCTCCCTGAGGGCGCAGGGCTGTCTTGGCTGATTGGAGCGCGCCCGACGCTAAGAGCACACCGGATGTTCAGAAAGGACCCTCAAGATGAAACATCTTCTGAGTAGTGCTGCGGTTTCGGCCGTGCTCGTAATCGCGGTGCCGGGTTGGGCGCAGCAGCAGCAGTGGAACCCGGCGACCGGTCAGCCCGGTCTTGGCGCCGCCATGCCGGCGCCGGCAGCGAATTCGGCGGTGCCCCCGGCGCATCACGCCGTCAGGCACGCCAGAGCCATGCATGCCCACCACAAATATATGGCCCATAAAGCCGCCCTTACCGGGGATACTACCGCGCAACTCAACCGCGAGGAGCTCGCCCGCATCCAGTCCGGCAATTTGAGCAATCCGCCTGCGCCGCCGCCGGGGCCGGGCGGTCCAGCCGGAGGCAATGCGCCGATGCCCAGCCCGGCGCCGCATTAATTCGCGGCTGAACGTGCGGGTTCAAACACGCCCCGATACAGCGCTCTGCGCAGCCGCACGTCCCGGCGCATGCGGACTGCCGGCGCGCAGGGCAAGTCGCGGATGCCCTTGTTAGCCGATTGCGGGGATTGTCGCGGACCAGCAAGAGTCAGCAACGACCGGCTGCCTGGCAACCCTATGATCTCGGTTGTTTGGTCGCTGCTTTCTGGCGGCGGGCGATTCGCTCCATGTCCTCGAGCAGATCATGCAGGGCCTGATCGGCGACATAGGCGATCTTGGCAAAGGCACGCAGAAAGCTATCGGTGCGGGGTAACTGGAAAAGTGTCTCTTCCCCGTCCTTGCCGTTGGCGGCGCTGATCAGCAAGACGTTGTCGTAAGGCTGAAGGATCAGTTCCTGCAATGCCTTGCCGGCGCCGGTGATGTATTCGACGACGCGGCAGCGATCCGGGTTGCGGTTTTCGTGGAGGATGGTCATGCGATACGCCGCGCGCGTCGTCGCGGCCTCGATCAACGCGCGCGCGAAAGGTCGCAAGAAGGTCTCGTCAAAACCGAGTAGGGCCAGCGGGTGGTCCTCGCCGATTACCGATCGCATCTCCAGAGTCGTCCACAACGAGGCGCGCCCTTGGAAATAATCGGCCGAGGCGAGATCAAGGTTGATCGAATCGATCGATAGCGGCGACGAAATCGATCGCGGGGATAGAAAAGCGAAACACGACGGTTCCCGCTTTAGCGAAATGTTCGTCGTCGCTTCCAGGTTCCGATCGGTGATGGCGGGAGTGCCGGTCATCGTAAAATCTGCTCCGATAATCGCCTGCGACAGCGAGTTCGGTACCTCGCCTGCGGTTGTTCAATGCGATTCGTGAGATCCCCTGCCTGACAGCTGAGATAGACTGTTCGCTTGGAGTTTGTCAAAATGGATCGACCTCGACTCCAAGGATGCGGCCATCAGCCGCGCTTTGGCGGTGTGCGTTTTGCTCGTCAGCTGCAAAAGAACGCAAAGCCCCATTCAAACATAATCATCGCGGCGGATTGGCGGGCCTCCTAAGGTGCTAAATGGACGGTGAGGGGCGGGCGGATCACGGCACTCGCTCCATCGTCCGACTGTCCGGTCTCGTCGGGTAAATCGGCCAATCTGGATGCTGCCCGCCGCTCGCGGCTCATTCTTGCGCCTCATCCTGTGTCTCGCGCTCGACCGCCACCGCGGCCGCCAACCACTCATTCTCGGCCTCTGCAATCAAGCGGATCAACTCCGCTCGCCGCTTCAATGCTGCACTTACCACGGTGCCGTTGAGCTCGGCGCCGCCGAACCCGGCCAGTTCCCGCTCGAGCGCCTCGCGTTCCCGAGATAGGCGCGCAACGGCATCTTCGGCCTGCTGCGCCCGCTGACGCAGCGGCTCGAGGAAGCGCCGCTTGTCTGCGGCACGCTGCCGTACGGCGCGCCGTTGGTTTGTTTCAGCGCGCCGCCCGCCGTTCGCCTTCTCGGAACGTTCGAGCAACATACGACGGTAATCCTCGAGATCACCATCGAAAGCCTGCGCTGTCCCGTCGGCGACGAGCCACAACCGATCTGCGATCAGTTCGAGCAGGTGCCAGTCGTGACTGACCAAAACCACCGCGCCGGCAAACTCGTTGAGCGCTTGGACCAATCCCTCACGGGTTTCCAGATCGAGGTGGTTCGTCGGCTCGTCCAGAACCAGAAGCGACGGCGCGTCATGGGTCACAAGCGCCAGGTTGAGCCGCGCCCGTTCGCCGCCCGACAATTCGGCGACCGGTACAAACGCCTTATCTTCGCTGAAGCCGAAGCTGCCGAGCCGCGCACGCACGGTTTCCGGCAGTGCTGCGGGCATCAGCGCCGAGAGGTGATCATAGGGAGATTCGAGCGGCCTCATCTCCTCGATCTGATGTTGGGCGAAATAGCCGCAGCGCAGTTTTGGCGCGCGCAGCATATGGCCGTCGAGCGGTGACAGGCGGCCGGCGAGCAGGCGCGCGAGGGTCGTCTTGCCGTTGCCGTTGGCGCCGAGGAGCGCGATCCGGTCATCCGGGTCGAGCCGCAGGTCGAGACGTGATAAAACCGGCTCTTTTGGCGCATAGCCGACGCTCGCTCGTTCGAGCGAGATCAGCGGTGGACGCAGCTGTAGTGGCTCGGGAAACGAAATTCGCGGCGGCGGATCGGCGGCGGCAAGGACGACCGGCTCCAGGCGGGCGAGCGCCTTCACCCGGCTCTGCGCCTGGCGCGCCTTTGACGCTTTGGCGCGGAATCGGTCGACAAAGGCCTGTAGTCTCTGGCGCTGTTCGGCCTGCTGTTTGGCGACGACCGCCAGCCGCTGCGCGTTTTCTTGCCGCGCTCGTACAAAAGCGTCGAAGCCGCCGGAATAGGCGGTCAACTTCCCGCGCTCGAGATGCAGGGTCATCGTCGTCACCGCGTTCAAGACGCGGCGGTCGTGGCTGATCAAAATCAGAGTTTGGCCATAACCGCGCAAAAACCGCTCGAGCCACAGCGAGGATTCGAAATCGAGATGGTTGGTCGGTTCGTCGAGCAGCAACAGATCGGGCTCGGTGAACAACACCGCGGCGAGCGCCACCCGCATCCGCCAGCCCCCCGACAAATCAGCGAGTGGCCGATGCTGCATTGTCGTGTCGAGCCCGAGCCCGGAAAGAATTCGGCCGGCGCGGCTCGGCGCCGAATGGGCGCCAATCTCGAAGAGCCGGGTCTCGATTTCGGCGGCGCGCAATGGTTCGGGATTGGCCTCGCGTTCGGCCAACAGCCGTCTGCGCTCACGGTCTGCCGCGAGTACCGTTTCAAACGGAGTGGCGAGCCCCCCGGGCGCCTCCTGTGCCAGAAATCCGATGCGCTGGTTGCCCGGCAACTCGATCGTGCCATCCTCCGGCTCCAACACGCCACGGACCAAGTCGAAGAGGGTCGATTTGCCGACGCCGTTGCGGCCGACCAGCCCAACTTTGGCACCGTCGGGAATTTGCGCGCTGGCGCGGTCAAGCAGGCGCCGCTTCTCAATCCGATAGGTTACCTCGGATAAGGTCAGCATCACGGCGTCTTATCACTACTCGATTGCAAATTTGATTGCCGGTGCCGCCGCCCTGCCCCGCGTTTCGTTCAGGTTGCGTCGATCGCTTCGTAGAGCGCGCGCTCGAACTCGCCGTAGACCCGCAGGGCGAGACGGTCGGCAGGGGGCAGGATCTGGGTTAGGAAGACTGCGGCGACACCCGGCACCTTCTTAGTCGCGACAGCCTAGCCAAGCGTCTCGTCGATGCGCGAGTCTGGCTCCAACCTTCTCTCCTATCTTCGGCGCGGCGAGGCGTCCTTTGCCAATTGCGAAGTGATGTCGGCAAAGGTGACGGCGAGCGAAGTGCGAACGTCGAGCACGGTCGGCGCCCGC
>JAFAHP010000115.1 GCA_019237175.1 Alphaproteobacteria bacterium | reverse complement strand
CATACCGGAGACCTTTGTCAACGGCCGTGCTCGGCTCTGATGAGCCCGGCCGCTTATCGATTACACACTACTGGCGATGTTGTTAAACGCGGTGCTCAAGTGTGTGCCGAGCAATTGCCATGCCGCAATGCAGACGACCGCCACCAGCGCCGCGATCAATCCGTATTCGATTGCTGTGACACCGGCTTCTTCCTGCACAAGTTTTTTCGAATAAAGAGCGAGCATGATTTTGTTATAGAGCGCGAGCATCGATGTCTCCATGACGAGAACGGGCGCGACTATGCGACCCAAATCATAAAGAATGGCTTAAGATTGACGCTATATTTCAAGCACGTAGCGCTCGCGTTTGCCCCGCCCGACGGCTGATCCGGGCCTAGGTAGCGCGGCTGAAATCCGTTTTCTGCCCACTCGGTCTGTTCGGCCGCATTGGCGCTCAATCCTCATGCGTCAGATGCACAAAAGGGTTTGTGCGTGATAGGCTTTCTGTTCATGAACGCCGCGACGACTTGTGATCGGAACGAACGAACCCGACCGATTGCTGGTGCGGCGAGTTGTGGCACAGCCGGGGTCCCGGCGAGCGAGGTGCGGTGCGAAATCGACAAAGGGTTCGGCGCGGCGCGCCGAGACGGACGACTGGAAGGGCGCTGGCGATCGCGGTGGCTGCGTTCGTTTTGTCGCCATTTCCCGGCACCGCCGATCCGCCCGCCCCTGAACCAACCCCCACCGCCCGTGACATCAGCGCTACCCCGGCGACTCTGACCCCGTTTACCGGCGACATCGATCTCGAAGACCGGCTCGACACTGCAGGTCATGGGATCATCGCCGGCGAGCGGCTTCACGAACACCTCGTCCGCCGTTTTTATGCCGCGCATGGCTGGCGGCGCGTCTGGGACGGCCACCCGGAGGCGGCTGCCGCTCTGTGGAGCGAGGTGCTGCGCGCAGACCACCACGGGCTCGACCCCGCCACGTTCCATGCCGTGGCGCTCAGCGGCGCGCATGCCTTATCGTCGGTCGAGCGCGATCTATTGGTGTCCGACGCGATCCTTTCCTATGCCGATGCTCTGGCGCGTGGCGCAATGCCGGTTGGCGACCGGCCCGAGGAAGAGGATCTGCGGCCAGAGCCGGTCGATGTGGTCGGGGTCGTCGACAGCGCGCTTTCGGCACCGGAGCCGGCGGAACCGATCGAACTGCTCGCCCCGAGCTCGCCGCAATATCTGGCGATGCAGCGCGCTTATGCAGATTATTTAGCGCTGGCGGCGTCAGACCGTTCGAGCGTGGGCGGCAAGGCATATCGGTCGGCGGCGCGGCTGAGTGCCGCAGAAGCGTTGCGGAGAGCGCGCCAGATCGCAATCAACATCGAGCGCCTGCGCTGGCTACCGCGCGACATGCCTCCCGACCGGCTGGTTGTCGACACGACGGTAGCGCGGCTACAGCTGTTCCGTGGCAACGTGCCGGTGTTCACGACGCGGGTGGTGGTGGGCGAATTCGATAAGCAAACGCCCGAGCTTCAAGCCGTCGTAGAGGATGTTCTGTTCAATCCGCCCTGGAACATCCCGCCCTCGATCGTCAAAAAGGAGATCCTGCCAAAACTGGCTCGGAACAGGGCCTACCTGGCCGACCACCATATGCGATGGCGCGGACCGATAGCGATCCAGCAGGAGGCGGGTCCGTACAGCGCCCTCGGTCGGCTTAAATTCGAGATGAACGACCGTTTTGACGTCTATCTCCATGACACGCCGGAGAAATTCCGTTTTCAGGCGGCTGATCGGCGGATGAGCCATGGCTGCGTGCGGGTCGAGGACCCGGAAGAGCTGGCTTCGCTGCTGCTCGGCGAGAGCCCACAGGCAATCGACCAGGGGATCGCGGTCAATCGGACACACAGCCGCAAATTACCAAAGCCGCTCCCGGTTTTTATCGTCTATCGCACTGCGGTGGTCGAATCGGATGGCTCGATTGTACTCCGCAACGACCCTTACGACCGCGATCCAGCGATCTGGGCCTATCTCTCTCACGCCCGAGAGGTGCTCATGGCCCAAAGATCGGTGGGCCGGTCCGCCGAAAAGGCGAGAACAGCGCAGGCCGCTACAACCATCGCGCAGAAAACCGCAACAATCGGCCCCTAGCGCGCAAGTTTCTGCTCGATCAGGCTTGTTCAACGAGTTTTCCAATGCTATGGCCCCTCCTGGGGAACTTAGGGGGGTTAACCATTGCACGCTTCTACGCTGCTCAGCCGGCGTCGGCTTCTCGGCGCCGCGGCGAGCGTTGCCGCTGTTGGTCTGGTCAAGCCCGCTACGGCGGTGTCTTTTGCTCCGCGGTCGGTGTCGCTCTACAACACCCATACCGGTGAGTGGCTACGGACCGTCTACTGGGCCGACGGTCATTATATCCGCGAGGCGGTGCGCGATATCAACTGGATCCTGCGGGACCACGACAGCGACGAGATCCGGCCGATGAACGCCGGCATCCTCGATTTGTTGGAGATGCTGCGCGGCCGGCTCGATACGCGGGATCCGTTTTTGGTGGTCTGCGGTTATCGCTCACCGACAACCAATCAGCGGCTCTACCTCGAGGGTGTCGGTGTCGCCAAACACAGCTATCACATAAAAGGCATGGCAATCGACCTGCGCTGCGAAGCGCGCAGCATCGAACAGATCCGTGACGCCGCGCTAAGCCTGCGTGGCGGCGGGGTCGGATATTACCCGCATTCCAACTTCGTCCATGTCGATTGCGGTCCAGTGCGGCAATGGCGGGGGTGGGTACGCAGCTAAGCTAAGCTGGTGTGCGAACCTGACGGATGATTGCGATGTTCTATCGTCCGTCGCTCCCGCGAAAGCGGTCTCTCAAGCGCCGGAGCTGCGCCGCAGCACATGGAGCCGCAATGGCATCGCTTGGCCGAGCCACATCGCAAACCGTGTATGATCGGCGAAACTGTCTCCCGACAGCGGATGAACCAGCACGTCGAGGCCATCCCGATTCAGCATCAACCACGGCACCAGCCGTGGAAACTCGTCAATGGCAAACGCAACCTGGTACATTGCGGTCGGATGCGGCCCGACGGGCTCGTCGTGCCAGTTTCCGAGCCGTGCGG
>JAFAHP010000808.1 GCA_019237175.1 Alphaproteobacteria bacterium | reverse complement strand
CGCTTCCATCAGATTTTCCGCCAGCGGAAACGGGTCTCGAGAAAGCGTCCGAGCACCACCACCGGAATGAACAGGAGCACGTAGGCAATCGCTCCCATCATCAGGGGCGTGGCATTGCCGGAGAACGACTGCGCGGTTGTGGCGATGGTCAGCGCCGTCGCCAGCGATAGATCCTTGTGCTCGAGCATTTGGCGCTCACGGGTGCGGCGAGCGCCGCGGCCAGCACAGCCCAAGCGTACCGGTAGGCGGTCATGGCAATCCCTCCCTCGCTTTAGTCCGTTTAGTTCACCACTGAGACACGGAGAGCACAGAGGTAGGTTTGATAACACAACCCTCCCTGTCTCTGTGTCTCCTGTGGTGAAATTCTCGTATCGCGGTTACCGTTGCGGCATAGCGGCGAGGGAGGAGCGAAATGCCGGAGCAAGAGATATTCGAGGCCGATTTTATTGTGATCGGGGCGGGCTCGGCGGGATGTGCGGTCGCCGCCCGGCTCAGCGAAGACCCGGCCACGCGGGTGCTGCTGCTCGAAGCCGGCGGCGAAGACAAAAACCGCTGGATCCACATCCCATTGGGCTTTGGCAAAACCTTTGCCGACCCGACCGTCAATTGGTGTTACGAAACCGAGCCCGATCCGGGCGCCGCCGACCGCAAAGTCTTCTGGCCGCGCGGCAAGGTGCTGGGGGGCTCGTCCTCGATCAACGGCATGGTCTATATCCGCGGCCAAGCCGAAGATTTCGACCATTGGCGCCAGCTCGGCAACACCGGCTGGTCGTTTGACGATGTCCTGCCCTATTTCAAGCGGTCCGAGCACCAGACGCGGGGTGCAGACGCGTTTCACGGCGCTGGCGGGCCGCTCTGCGTATCGGACGTTCCGGACCATCACCCGATCTGCGAAGCGTTTATCGAAGCGGCGATGTCGTTGGGTTTTCCGAAGAACGACGATTTCAACGGCGCCCAGCAGGATGGTGTCGGCTATCACCAGACGACGACCAGGAACGGCAAGCGCTGCTCGACCGCGGTCGGCTACCTGCGCCCGGCGATGACCCGCCCCAATCTGCGTGTCGTCACCGATGCGCTGACCGAAAAGATCACTTTCGATGGGCGGCGCGCGACCGGTGTGGTCTTCAGGCTCGATGGCGAGGTTCGTGCGGCGCGGGCGGCAAGCGAAATCGTCGTCTGCGGCGGTGCGGTGAATTCGCCGCAACTGCTATTGCTGTCCGGGATTGGCCAAGCCGAGCATCTGGTTGCGCGCGGCGTCCCGGTCGTGCACCACCTGCCGGGTGTCGGGCAAAACCTGCAAGATCATTATTCGGCGCCGCTCAAATTCAGATGCGCATTGCCGATCACGGTCAACGACGTGATGCGGAGCAATCTGAAGAAGTTGAAGGCCGGGCTGCAATATTATGCGTTCAAGACCGGCCCTTTGGCGATGGGCACTTCGCCTGCCGCCTTGTTCGCGCGCACCCGGCCGGAACTCGCCTCGGCCGACATCAAATGCTCGTGCTCGCCGTTCAGCGCGGATCGGCCGCAGGATGGGTTGCATCCCTGGTCGGGGTTTACGACGATCATCTATCAGCTGCGCCCGGAGAGCCGCGGCCATATCGAATTGAAGACAGCCGATCCTGCCGATCCGCCTGCGGTTTTCCCGAATTACCTGGCGACCGAGACCGATCAGCACACCATCGTCGCCGGGCTCAAACTGCTGCGCCGGATCATGGCGACGCCGCAAATGCAGCGCCTGATCACCTCCGAATTCCAGCCCGGCCCGGCGATTGCCAGCGACGATGAACTGCTGGCCTATGCGCGCCAGCGCGGTGGCACCGTCTACCACCCGACCAGCACCTGCAAGATGGGTGTCGACCCGATGGCGGTGGTCGATCCCGAATTGCGCGTTCACGGGCTTTCGGGTCTGCGTATCGCTGATGCTTCGGTCATGCCGACCGTCGTTTCGGGCAATACCAATGCCGCGACGATCATGATCGGCGAGCGCGCCGCCGACATGGTCGGGCAAAAGCTGCGGATGGCGGCTTAATTTCACCACAAAGGCATAAAGAGTACCTC